>JAJYGB010000453.1 GCA_021785235.1 Bacteroidota bacterium | reverse complement strand
ATCGTCACGGCCACCCGGAGGAGAGGGGGGAGCTGTTCCATTTCTTCTCGCACGATCTCTATACTCTCTCCGGAGTCATAAATATTGATGGGGTCGCTTGCGCTGCCCGTCTCAATCTGCTCCTGGACATCGTAGTCATCGTTCCTGCTGAAGACTTCGGTGAAATTGAATATTCGTTTTATCTGCTTTCGTCTGATCTCGTCCCGGCATAGATTAACCGTAATTCTTATCAGGTACGTATAGAATGACGAGTCTCTTCTGTATCGCCTGATGGAGTTGAACGCTCTGATGAAAGCTTCGTGCGAAATTTCCTCGACGTAATCTCTTCCGAGTATGGAATAAACCGTCGCAGCGACCTTTCCTTTGTAGAGATCGATAATCTCGGAGAAAGCGGCCTCATCGCCCTCGAGAGCGCGATCAATGAGCTCTTTCTCTTTGATTCTCTTGTCATTCGACTTCGGAGAAATAGACGAGCCAGAGGTGCTGCGGTTCAGTTTATTGACCATAATTTCTGTGTTGACAATTTTGTTGAATGCCAATAAATTTCCAAACGTTATGGGTCTTGAGATTAGAGGAGTTACCAAGCTGTTCGGTTCGAAAACAGCTGTCGATAATATATCGTTCCAGATAAACGAACCAAGCGTCGTAGGTTTTCTTGGTCCCAATGGGGCAGGGAAGACGACAACGATGAGAATGATCACAGGTTACCTCACCGCGACCGACGGAGAGATAACCGTCAATGGCCAGCCCGTTGATCCGACGAACGTGAGCCTGAAATCCAAGATTGGCTACCTACCCGAGAGCAACCCGCTCTACACGGAGATGGAAGTCCATGAGTACCTCAAGTTCTCCGCTCAATTGTCAGGGCTCAATGCCGACGCGACAAAGAACCGGCTGGATTTCGTCGCGGATAGGTGCGGCCTGAGGGAAGTCCTGTACGATCCCATCTACAGGCTCTCGAAAGGGTACAAGCAGCGCGTCGGGCTCGCTCAGGCGATGATACACGACCCGGAGATCCTGATCCTTGACGAGCCCACTTCGGGGCTCGATCCCAATCAGGTGATCGGGATACGTGAGCTGATATCCGAGTTGGCCAAAGAAAAATTCGTCGTGCTTTCCACCCACATACTTTCCGAAGTGCAGGCGCTTTGCAATCGCGTACTAATCATCAACAGGGGGAAGCTCGTGCTCGATGCGACCGCGGAGGAGCTGCTGCACAGAAGTACAGGCTCACTCTCGATCGTGGTGAAGACCGAGCTTCCGGCCGAGAAGGTCGCGGAAATTTTTCAGAAGGCGCTTGAGCCAAACCGCTGCTCCTCGAAGAAAAACGGGGGAGCGGTGAGCATCCAGCTGTCGCTGAAAGACAGCGATGATGTACGCGAGAAGGCGTTCGACCTCTGCGTCGCGAACCATTTCAAAATGCTTGGGCTGAGCAGTTCGGGAACCGACCTTGAGAACATATTCAGAGAATTAACGCTAGGTTCAGATGAAACAGGACAGCAACAATAGTTTGAAAGTTCTCCTGAAGAAGGAGATGCTCATAGCCTTAAAGACCCCCTCCGCTTATGTGGTGATCATAGTTTTCCTATTGATTTCGGGTTACATGTTCGCCGACGGACTTTTCCTATCCAACGTCGCCACCCTTCGCCCGTTCTTCACCCTAACCGGGATCTTGTTCCTCTTCTTCATTCCCGCGCTTACCATGCGGTCTTTCTCGGAAGAATTCAGGAACGGCACGCTCGAGGTCCTCGTGACGCACCCGGTGAGTCGCACAAGACTCATCGCGGCGAAGCTTCTCTCAAGCTACCTGATAGTCGTAGCGTCACTCGTGCCGACAATTTTCTATGTCATAGTAGTCGCGAGCCTCGGCAACATCGATCCCGGCACCGCATTCGCCGGTTATCTCGGGCTCCTGTTTCTCGCGGCCGGGTATGTCGCGGCCGGGGTCTTCGCCTCAAGCCTCACACAGAATCAGGTAGTAGCTTTCATAATCGGATTGTTCGTGCTTTTTATATTCTTTATCCTCGACAAGGTAACCGCGCTCACCACCGGCTCGGTCGCGTACATCCTTCAATATGCAAGCTCTGATTTTCATCTGGCAAGCTTCTACAAGGGCGCGATAGATCTTCGTGACGTCGTGTACTTCGTAGGCGTGACCGCATTCTTCTCCAGCATGACATCCAAGTGGTTGGAGCTCAGATTCAAATGAAAAAATCGACTCGCGACACAATAATCCAGGCAGTGCTCTATCTGGTAGTAATCGTTCTCGTCAACGTGGTCGTAAGCGGATGGTTTTACAGGCTTGACCTGACACGTAACCACATAAACACCCTTTCGCCTGCCACGGAAAAGCTTCTCAGAAGTCTCAAGGACAGGATGATCGTCCGGGTTTATTTCAATTCAGATCTTCCTTCTCCGTACAACGCGAATCGCCTGGCTCTTGTGGACATGATGCAGGAATTCAGGAGCCTCTCCGACGGGAAGTTCGACTACGACATTATAAATCCGAAGACCGACAAGGAAGTGGAACAGGCAACATCTGATGGCGTCCCGCAGGTACAGGTCCAGGTCGTCAACAACGATAAGCTGGAAGTGAAGCGCGCGATGATGGGACTCGTCATGGAGTACCAGGCGCGAAAGCAGGTACTTCCCGTTATTGAGAACATGTCCAACCTCGAATACGAAATGGCGTCGCGCATCGAACGTTTGATAAATCCTCAGAAGAAGATCATAGGGATTGCGCAGGGAAACGGAGAACCGTCTTTCCAAAATATTCAGCAGGCGGAGCAGGCTCTTTCTAACAGGTACGACGTCATTCCAGTAGACTTCTCGAAACCCGTGCCGGATTCGTTGGCCGCTCTTATCGTCATCCAGCCGACCACTGCGTTTGCCGATTCACAACTCTACTACCTGGATCAATACATGATGAACAGGGGAAGGGTAGCGTTTCTCACTAGCATGGTTAATGCTTCGATGCAGAGTGAATACGCGACAAATCTTTCGCTGAACCTTTCGCCGCTTTTCCGATCTTACGGCTTCGGAATCAAAAAGAATCTCGTAAGAGACGCCGTCTGCGCCTCGGTTTCCATGATCCAGCGAGAAGCCGGGATGACGATTCAAACTGCTGTCCCAAATCCATACATACCCATCGTTAGCCATCTTGACAAGAGTTTTGTCCTCACCCAGGATCTACATCAGATCATCATGCCTTTCTCAAGTGAGATCGACACAACCTACGCGGATAGTCTGCACATTAAGGTTTTGCCGTTTGCCATGTCCAGCAATCGGAGCGGCACGCAGGAAAACATATACGATCTTAATCCGACTGCAAATTTCACGAGGGCGATGTTCGAAAAACACGACCTGCTGCTCGGCGCTGCCTTCACGGGCAGGATACGCTCGGCGATACCGGATACCGATCGCTACGCTAAGGCGAATCCAGGAAGGAAGACAGTCGGGAGTGAGAGAGTCATCGTCATGGGAAGCGGCGATTTCATCGAGGATGCGTTCCTCGGAAATCCGGAAAACCTTTCGATATTTCTTAACACCGTCGACTACCTGACCGACAATGTTGGTTTAATTTCCATTCGCTCCAAGAATTTCCTCCCTCCGCCGCTTCGACCGGTCTCAGATACGACGAAGTCCGTGACTAAAGATCTTATAGTGGCCTTTCCACCGTTGCTTGTTCTTGTTATCGGGCTTCTGTATTGGAGAAAGACCGTCATACGACGAAGGAACTACAAGGAAGCCTTCGCGCAGAAAGATGGGGATGTAAATGAGCAAGACGACTAAGATACTTATTGCGGTCGTGGTTGTGTTTGCCGCAATCTACGCCATCCAACGTTTTACATCCCAGAACTCGACGACTGAAAAATCGCGGCCGTTTGCAGGAATGGATACCGCGAAGGTAAATCTTGTCAGTATAGATTATTCAAAGGATATAACAATTGAGAGAACGAACGGCGGTTGGAACCTCACATCGCCGGTGAACTCTCCGGCTTCACCAGGGCAGATGAGCATGCTCCTCACCCAATTGGCGTCAAACCCACACGCGACCGTAGTCGCGGATAATCTCTCCGATAGCTCAGCCTACGGTCTTGGTAGCGATGCGCCGTTCGCCAGCTTCAAGACTTCCGACGGAAAAACCGTCTCGATGCGAATCGGAGACGTTACACCGGATTTCGATGGATGCTATATTCAACTCCAAGGGAAATCAAAAGTCTACCAATTGTCGACAAACCTGCGAAGCCTCGTTGGACAACCCCTGACCGAATGGCGCGACAAACAGATGTTTAATTTTTCCTTGTCGAGCATAGAGGATGTTGATTTTTCACTTGGCGACACGCTATTCCATTTCTTTCACCGCGATACGACATGGAGAGTGAACGACATTGCGGTTCCGCAATCTGAGGCGCAGGGAATTGTTGAGGGACTGATCGGGTCTAGGGCGCTTGGTTTCATTGACAGCACAATCGAGCCTGCCAAGGTGATTATCGATTACGGAGTCACCCTAAATAACCGAGAACATATAACGGGGCAGATATTTAAGTCGGCCGAGTCCGAAGCAACCGTTGGGCAGCTTTGCCTTTCGAACTCGGCCAACCATCAGACTTACGCAATCAGCTCTACGCTTCCACAGACACTTTTGCAGCAGTTGCGCGAGCTGCAAATAGACTACCTGACCAAAGTTAAATCGTAGTCTGTTTTCTGGCTCATCGGGATAGACACCGGTTGCTGGCCCGAAGAAGCCATTGTCAAATTTTGATCTGAATTTCCCGTAAGGCGAACGACCCTTCCATGTGTGTAATCAAATAGAGCGGTCCCTGAAATAGTTCCGGTGCCGTTGATCGCGAAATTAATCCCCTGGTATGTCGTGCCGCCTTTCAAGCCGACTTTCCCCGTGAACGTTATCCTGACACACGGTATTCCTTCGACCATCTCTTTGTCGACAAGCTTATAGTTGGAATTGGTCGTTACAACTATGCTCCCTTCGCCTCCTCCGGTTTCCACAGTATCGACTTTATTCTGGGCCCAAGTAGAGCCGGTATTTACTTCTTTGTCGGGAAGTCTGAAAAAGAAGTTGCCGAAATCTTTGGTCTCGCCGGCTTGCGTCTTCGCGAATGTCGAGTCGAGCCAGCGTGAGGATACCACATTCCCGTCCGGATGCACGCGGGTTTCCTTGATCTTCCCGACTGTGGGGGAGGATGTCCTTGTAGTATCGCCGTTGGGCATCAGAGCTACGTTATTACTTGTATCCACCGTTATATCATAGAGAATATCGGATCCGTCCTTCTTGCTTGTCATGGTGATACTCTGATCAGACTTAACAGAGACCTTTGCCTGCTGTCCCATCATGGATTCTATGGTCACCAGAGTAGTATGGGCCTTGTAGCGAACCGGTGTGGAGCCGGAAGCTTTGTACTCGAGTTTGTATTGAGCAAACGCGCCGGTGTTCATTACCAGGACCGTGACAATAAGTGCCGCTAATGATTTCAATTTACCTCCATTGTTTTTCGTTTAGTTAATTGTAGCTCCAAGTTCAGCCCCGTTCAGTGCTTCCAGAATGAGCTCCGCTACATCCTTCACCTCGACCGATTTAGCTTCCTTTGCCTTCACTCCATCCGTAAGCATTGTCATACAGAATGGGCAAGCCGACGCGATTACGTCCGGGTTCGTTGCAAGCGCCTCTTCGGTCCTTTCAATATTTATTCTCTTGCCCGTTTTTTCTTCCATCCACATCCTGGCACCACCGGCTCCACAGCACAAGCCCTTGCTCTTGGATCGCTTCATCTCGACAAGCTCTGTGCCGGCCAACTTTCCGATTACTTTTCTCGGTTCATCGAATATGCCGTTGTATCTGCCGATGTAACACGAATCGTGATATGTGATCCGTGTCTTCTGCGACGACGTCAGCTTCAGCCTTCCGGATTCAATGAGCTCATGAATGAATTGGGTGTGGTGAACGACCTCGTAGGTTCCTCCGAAATCGGGGTACTCGTTCTTAAGTGTATTGAAGCAATGCGGACAAGTCGCAACAATTTTCTTCACTTTGTGTTTATTAAGCGTCTCAACGTTTTCCTTGATAAGCGTCTGAGCAAGATATTCATTACCGCTTCTCCGTGCCGGGTCTCCGCTGCATTTTTCCTCATTTCCCAATATCGCGAATTTCACCTTGGCCAGTTTCATCAATTGGGCGAAAGCTCGCGCGACCTTCTGGTATCTCATATCAAAGCTCCCCGCGCATCCAACCCAATATAGCACATCGAAATCGTCATTCACATTCGCGGCGATTGGCACATCGAAACCTTCCGCCCACTTCGCTCTGTCTCTCCAGTTGAACGCCCACACGGTGTAATTGTTTTCCAAATTCTTATACGCAGCTGAAAGTTCCGGAGGGAAACGTGATTCGTTCAGGACAAGGTATCTCCTCATATCAACAATAGCATTGACATGCTCAATCGTTACCGGGCATTCCTCCATGCAAGCCCGACAGGTTGTGCAGGCCCACAGTTCATCTTCGCTCAAGTAACCGTCGACCAACATCTTGCCGCCCGGATCATTTCCTGCCAGCATCGCAGGAGCCTTTTCCATTGTTCGCCGCCGTACATCCGTGACGACCTTCCTGGGCGAAAGAGGTTTCCCCGTGAGATTGGCGGGACATACCGAATCGCACCTTCCGCATTCGGTGCATGTGTAACCGTCAAGCAGCTGCTTCCACGTCAGGTCCTCAATATCGCCTGCGCCAAATCTCGTAATGTTCTCCGCTTCGAGATTCAATGGGACCAACTCACCTTTAGGCCGCAGGCTTGAAGAGTAT
>JAJYGB010000259.1 GCA_021785235.1 Bacteroidota bacterium | reverse complement strand
ATCCGCCCGAGACAGTCACCGGCTTCCCGTCATAGATACCCGCCACCTCCGGAATCGGCTCGAGACATATCGACAATATTTTTCTCGCATCGATTCCTCTCTCCTTGATTTTGCCGGCAAGCGCGCCGTGGAACAGTCCGTGATAGCCATAACGTCGAATGTCCCCAAGACCTTCGCCGTAGGCTTCAGAGAGATTCCCATCGATGGCGTAAGTTCTTTCGCCGAGCGGCAGGTTGGCGAAGAACGCGGTTTCAAAGAAAAGGTAAATCTCCGGCGTGGGAACGATTCGCTCCAGCGCCTTAAGCAATCTGACCGAGGGGGGAATGTGTAACGGGGACCGCGCCGCAAGCGATTCGAGTCGTTCGAGTATCGACCTGTCATAAATCTGCGTTCTCTTGAATTCCTCACCGCCGTATAGAATTCGTACGGCAATTGCCTCGGGGGAATATTTTCCTATAAGCTTGCGAAGCTCTTCCAGTGACAGGCCCTCGCCTCTGAACCTAATCTTTCCCGTCCACTCTAAACTGCAGGCTTCCCATGGTTTTGTGGCGTGACCGTCCGTCGCCACCGAGTCTGACTCGACAGAATAGACATGGTACTCTATGAAATAACCTTCAGGAATTAATACAATCAACCTGCTCATCTAAACTTTCTCCTTCCTCAGAACCCGATGAATCACGTTCCTGCGAGACAAAAAGCTCGTAGGAGTTCTTAGCGATTGCCAGCTCTTCATTCGTCTTTACAACAATTATGCGTACCCGGCTGTCCTTCGCCGCAATGTCAGTCGGGAATTGTGAGACTTTCTTATTCTTCCACTCGTCGAGTTTTACCCCGAAGAATTCCAAATTTCTGCAGACGGCTTCCCGGACGTACGGAACGGACTCGCCTATAGTATCAGTGAAGACTATGGCGTCCGCATGTCCCACCACCGTCAGATACGCTCCCATGTATTTTCTTATTCGCCATAGGTAGACATCGAGCGTCATCTGGGATCTCTCATCGTCAGTCTTCGTCGCGCGAGAGATAACATCCCTAATATCCGATGAAATGCTTGACATGCCCAGGACGCCGCTCTTCTTGTTGAGGAGGTCATTTACCTTCGAGTAGTTTCCTCCGGAATACGCGATCAACTTCAGGATGAGTGCCGGATCCAAATCCCCGCATCTTGTACTCATGACCAATCCCTGGAGGGGTGAGAATCCCATCGTATTGTCCACGGACTTCCCCCCAACCACCGCGCAGATGCTGGCGCCTCCCGAACCTAGATGACAGCTGACCGCATTTAGTTCCTGGAGCGGAATGTGTAAATAGTCCGACGCCGCGCGAGTGACGTATTGATGACTGATCCCATGGAATCCATATTTCCTAATCCCAAGCTGGCCCGCTATATCCGAAGGAATCGGATATGTGTACGCATAGCTCGGTATAGTCGAATGAAACGCCGTGTCGAGGACTACGGCCTGAGGAATCCCAGGATAACCCCTCTTGCACTCTTCGATAATCTCGACGACCGGCGGATTGTGTATTGGAGCGAGGCCCTTAATAAGTTCGAGAGCCTCAAAGTCGTCGTCCCTTATGATACTGTTGGAGGGAAACTCCGTCCCACCCTGGACGAGACGGTGAGCAAAGATATCCGGAAACGCGCCGGACTCGCCTGCCAGGAGCTTCATGACTTCGGAGAAAGCTTCCCTGTAACCCTTCACGCTGACGCGGCGCACGATTTCACCTCTCGAGTCGTGATGGACTATTCTCGATGACTCCGCTGTCTTGGCCCCGATCCGCTGCACTTCTCCGCCCAAAATCTCTTCCTCTGAAGGCATGGATATCATCCTGTACTTCAAAGAAGAACTTCCGCAATTCAAAACGAATATGTTCATGTGTCTTTCGTAATAAATCTTTCAAATGTCTTCAATCGTAATGCTGTTTCAGACAATTACACATCATCCGATAATTACACCTTGCCGTTACTCATATTTCAAGATCCGACGTCCAGCCGAACACCGGCACGCCGACGAGACTGTGGACGATAGAAGAAGTTCCTAGGATCGCTTCGGTGATTTTGTCCGTCTCTACGTATTCATTTTCAGAATGGGCAGCTTCTTCGAGTCCGGGACCGTAACCGACCGTGGGTATATTGAACCGCTTTGTTAGGATGCTTCCCGCGGTGCCCATTCCGAGATGCGGAAGCTTCCATTTGCCAGGTTGGTTCTTGCAACCGGCCGAAGCGAGGGCTTCGCGCGCGCGATCCATTAGAGGTGAGAATGGATTCGTCTCCCACGCGTTGCTGAGGAAGCGAACTTGCACCGTCTGCCCACTCTGCAATCTCTGAACTTCTTCCCTTACCTTGATATCGAACTTCAGGTTGTGTTCAGGAGAAATATTCTGCAGGCTGTAGTCACGAATTCGCTCAGCGAGTTTATCCGTGTCATCATCCGGAAAGAGCCTGCGGTTGAAACTTATCAGGACATTCCCTGATTCAGTGGCAAACTTCGGCTTTTCAACGTTCATAAGTTCCAGGTAGCCTGGTAGGCTCTTCAGTTCACTCGCGTTCAACAGATTTTGAAAGACAACTTTCGCGGCGTCCTGGAGATAGTTTGGATTCGGCGAATCCATGCCTATTCTAAATTCCACCCATCCGTCGTGCCCGTAGAAAAGACCAAGCCCAGTCGGCTCTCCGAGGATCGCGTAATCCACCTTGATATTCATTTCAGCAAGCGTCTTGGAAATCAGATGCTGCACTCCGAGACTTAACCCGTTTTCTTCAGACACCGTTGCGGCTACAATCAAAGTCCCTCGCAGCGGAAGCATTATACGCTTAAGGAGGTATCCGGCGTAGATTTGCGCGGCAAGTCCCCCTTTACAGTCAGAGCTCCCAACACCATGGAGCTTTCCCCCCGCCAGCTCGCCGGAATACGGAGGCACTTCCCACAAACCTTCCTTCTCGTTTGGAGCGACAGTGTCCATGTGGCTGTTGAGGAGTACGACCGGTGATGGATCGATTCCATAAATAATTCCGAACACGTTTCCGAAGTCATCCACGATGACTTTGTCATAGCCTAACTGATACATCCTTTTCTCGACGAGCCTGGCGACGCTGTTCTCGCAGAGACTTGGACTTGGTGTTCTGACGAGATCTGACGCAAACTCCGCGGCTTGCTTGGCAAGGTAGTTCGCGTGTTCTTTCAGAAGTGTGTACATCGTATTTCCCTTTCTTGGTTTCACCCACATGAGGGTCAATGGGCATGCCGAATAAAAAGGGCTCCAGGTTCAAAGATTCGCGCTGTTTTGCATTGTTGCTGAAGGCAAGGCTTTGTATTTTGCAATGGTTGCATTGCAATTGGAAATGCCGAATGGATCGAACCAGTGCCCAAGTCAAATCCAAATTGGAGAACTAAATACCCGAACTATGAGAGCTGAAGACTTAAGGCTAGACGAGATAGTAAATTTTTCGGAAGGGACCCTTACTCTTCGCGGGCGAGAGGTAGTGCTCCACAGCCTTCACGCGTTCGCGCAGATAAGGAAAGATCTCATAGACACTGCCGGTCTCGAACACGCGAGGAGCATTCTTTCGAGATTCGGCTATTTCCAGGGACAGGCAGATGCTTCCGACCTCATGAACAATTTCAAGTGGGATGACAAGGAAGAATTAATTCGCGCGGGATGCAAGCTTCACTCGCTGGAGGGGATCGCGAGAGATATTGTAAACACGCTAGAATACGACCCGGACTCCGGGCACTTCAGGATGGAAATAAGCTGGTACGATTCCAAGGAAGCGCAGGAACATCTTTACACGATCGGTCAATCAAGCGAACCTATTTGCTGGATACTCACCGGCTATTTCACGGGTTTCGTCTCGTTAAGTCTTGGCATGGATGTCTATTTCATCGAGCAATCCTGCAAGGCACAAGGGCAAAATGTTTGCCACGCCACAGGTAAAGACCTCGCTTCATGGGGCGATGCCATCAAGCCGTTTGTCGACTACCTTAAAACTCATGACATAAAGTTGAGGATCGAAAAGCTCACGGAGCAACTTAAGCAGAAATCTTCCCTCTTGAAGAAATACGAGAAAGAGATCGCCGCGCTGGGTACCGCAGCAAAGCCGTCGTTCATAGAGATTCACAGCAAAGCCTACAAACAAGTCCTTCTCATCGCCAACAAAGTAGCGCGTTATGATTCAACAGTCCTCATAACAGGAGAGACCGGCGCGGGAAAGGAAGTCCTCGCGAAGTACATTCACAGGATGTCGCCGCGCTCCAAAGAATCTTTCGTTGCGGTAAACTGCGGAGCACTTCCGGAATCTCTTCTCGAAAGCGAATTGTTCGGACACAAGGCCGGCGCTTTCACCGGCGCTGTAAAAGACAGGATCGGCTTATTCGAGGAAGCGGACAAAGGGACCATATTCCTGGATGAGATTGGCGACATTAGCGAGGCAATGCAGTTGAAGATACTCAGGGTGCTCCAGGAGCGCGAGATCATGAGGGTCGGGGAAAGCGCGGCTAGGAAAGTCGACATCAGGATAATCGCCGCCACTAACAAAGACCTGCAAGACATGATCGCGCACGAGAAGTTCAGGGAGGACCTCTATTACAGGCTTAGCGTCATGGAACTGAAAGTCCCGCCGCTTCGCGAGCGCAAGGAGGACATACTCCCTCTTACACGATTCTTCATAGACAGGATATCGAAGAAGCTCCATATCCGAAACCTGCATATAGACTCCTCGTGCATCGACTATCTGCAGGATTACGGCTGGCCTGGAAACGTGAGGGAGCTAGAAAACGTGATAGAGCGGGCCGCGATACTGAGTCCTGACGGAAATATTCTGCCGCAGCACCTCCCCCCTGCCATCGTCAGCATGAGCAAGAAGTCATTCAATGCTGTCCTCGATACCAATCCGTCGCTTGATGAAATGGAGCGGGCTTATATCGAACGCGTGCTGACCCTCACGAACGGGAACAAGTCGAAGGCGGCTCGCATTCTCGGCATAGACGTCTCCACGCTATGGAGAAAGCTTAAGTCAGGCGCGTCCCATCAGGTGGGCGGCGGGAAATGAAGATAAAGCGCGGACTCGAACCGTGAAATCGCCCGATCACACTTCGTTTTAGGAGCGCATCATTTACTTCTTGGATTGTAGAGCAACCGTGAAAAGGGGGACACAAAACATCGCGCCCTCACGAATCTGTTTCTGACGCGAAACCAGCCGTGAGAGCGCGACGCTCGTTTAAGTCAACTCAATATGAGCCTAGTTGCGTCGAAGCGCCACTTCCGTAAGCTGTAAGCTCACCGGCGTAATAGTCTTTGTCCTGACCGACCATCTCATACTTGACAACGCCGCCTGGAACGTTCGCCGCCCTGAAGAGACGCAGAGTCATGCCAGGCGCGACCCCGAACTCAAGCTGATCGCACGAGAATGTGCCAGCAGGGACTTTTACCTCTACGCCCTTCTTAACGACAGCGCCCTCGATCGATTCAGGAGTAAGCTGAGTGGGGCTCGTGTACCACCCTTCCGAGACCGGCACTTCTTTGGGGGCGTCGCCGCCGAATTTCTGTCTCATGCGCCTGATAGATTCATGCTTGGCGCTGAAGAGGACCTCCATCATCATGGAATCCTTATCCGGAGATACAAAATCAACCTGCCACCATTCCTGCCCGTTGGGGAGCTTGGTGAGGAAGGCTTTTCTGGTAGCATATTCCTTGTCACCGTTTGACGAGATTTGCCATTGCGTAAACTGGCCCTGGTCGTATGCTCCTAAATCCAAACTGTAGCCGTACGCGTTGAATACGTATTGGAACAGTATCGGATAGAGCCTCGCGCCCATCATAGCAAACGAATTGCCGCTTCCGCTCGCCGGAGCGGCGCCTTCACTGGCTACGCTTCCGCCGGCCGGTGGCGCTGCTGCCGCCGCGTAGTTTGCAGTAAGCGTCTTGCCTCCGTCGGCAGGCATCGACACATTATACGACGCTATCATGTTGTCCTGGTACCTAACCATGATGTAATACGGCCCGACATCGGAAAAATTTAACTTTGCTATGCCTGTCGAGTCGACGGTTACGGTTTCGCCGCTGCTGCAGCTGACCACCGCGCCGATAAGCGGAGTATTGCTTGGACCACGCACTTCGATGTTCATCGAAAACAAGTGCAGGCCCATCATGTTCATGCCGAAACATCCACCGCAACCTGACGTCGTAGCCGCGATTAGCATGACCAGCGCGAATGCCTTGACATACTTCATACGCACCATCTGAGTTGCCTCCTTTTGTTTTGACCGGTGTTCACCGGTACTCTTGAATTGTATAGCTTCCCACTGAAACACGACTCAATGACGAATGTACCTTGCGGGCCAGAAAAATCAAAGTACCTTATCTTGATCGCGCGCCACCCGTGCACAAAGCTTCAGGCGTGGATATACGGTTTCACATGGTCTCGCCCATTGGCGACGAACCGCCAGAGGGCCGCTCACACACCGAGAATTAAGTAGCCGCAACAACATTCAACCAGCTAACATACAGTTAGTTACACCACGTCTTTAATACTAAAACCGAGACGCATCATCCAGCCTAGTCGGAGAGCCATTATCAACGCTGCCCATTATGAGACCCTCTCAGAGGAGATTCGTCATGACTGGGCCGACTTGTAAGGAGCGAGGAGCAAACGTCCGTGTGACCTGGAACGGAGCCATTGGGGGGCACGCGAGAGCTTGATCAGAGTGGGCTGGAGGGAGAAGTCTTGCGGCGTATTATTGGAATCGCGGGGAGATGCGGAAGTAGCTATAGACACGTAGCTGGAATTTGTTACAGGAACGAGACGTCGGAAACAAACTGCGAGATTTTATGAGCTAATCACGTGTTAAGGCTT
>JAJYGB010000052.1 GCA_021785235.1 Bacteroidota bacterium | reverse complement strand
TTCCGCGGTCCGCCTTCGCGACGTCAAGTACATTGTCGAGCAGCCGCGTCAACCTTCTCGATTCGCCGTGAATCGTGTCAAGATAGTTTTGAAACCGGGAAGCCGGGAACTTCCTCCCCTCTTTCAACGCTTCGGTGTACATCCTTATCGTCGTAAGTGGAGTCTTCAGATCATGGGATACGCTCGACACGAAGTATGTCTTCATCCGGCTGATTTCTTCCAGCCGCTCTCTTTCTTCATGTTCAAACGTAAGTCGTTTCTGAAGGAGTATCCTCTCATGAGCGAGGCCCGAATTGATTGAGATAAAGTTGAGGAGATCAATATCCTCCACGCTGTATCGGGTGCCGGATTTCTTCGGACCGAGCGCAAGAAGGCTAAGAATTCCGCCTTCCTCCGATTTGGCGCCGAAAACCACACTCACCCCCCAGCGCCTGAAGACGCCGGTGTCTCCCTTCTCATAATTCGCTCCCGGTTCGACCCTCCCTTCAAGCGCCACAGGCAGGGACAAATCACTCTTCAGATGTTCAATGTCAAATCGCAGGGAGCGGGACTCGAGCAACTCGAAACCCCGATGCGCGAGCAATCGGAGGCGTGGGCCGTTTTCATCAAACGAAAAGTATCCGATCCTTTCGACTGGTATGGCCGCCGTCACGGTCCTGACCGCCAGCTCCGCGACTTCGTTGACGACAAAGCACTTCTTTATTTCCTCGGTGAACTCCTTCTCTATTTCACGCATGTCATATCTCACCCGGAAAAAATTCTTATCGACGAAAAGCTGTACTCTCCTGCGAACGGGCTCAAACAGGACAGCGACCGCGACCGCCGCTGCGGCCGAGGCTGCGATGGACTTGGTCACCGTGAAACTGCCGACAAACGCCGCCGCGGCCCCGACTATCAGCGCGTACACCGACAACAGTATCACCAGCATCATCACGTAGACAGTACTCCGGTTGAAAAGGTAGTCGATGTTCAGAACATGATATTTCACAATGGCCACTGTGAACGCCACCGGTGTCACAGCCGACAACAATACCACGATTTCTTCCCTGACTAAGCCGCGGGAGGTGAGGAGTTGGGGAATCTGCCAAAGGCTGACGAACCCCAGCGAGCTTATCGCCAAACCGAGCATTATCCACCTCAGTTTCCGCCTTTCCATCTCCTCAGTCGCCGAACGATATGAACGGACGAAAAGTGCAACCGACAAGACTACACATGCGACATAAAACCATCTTGTCACGTTGAAGACGGCCAGGAAGGAATGGAACCATCGGATTGAGGGCGGGAGTGTCGACCTGACGAACATGAAAGCCATGATGACCGAAAGGAACGCGGCAATGACATATAAGAGATATTCGGATCCGCTGACGGCGGATCGCCTGCGCGATGGGAAGACAAGACTGAAGTGCACGAAAAGAGCCGGAACGAAGGCATAAGCCGTCGAGAAAACCGCCCTAACGAACTGGCCGATACCAACCGGCTGCACGGCGTAGCAACCCCATGTTGCCATGATCACACAAGCGACGGCTACTGCCCCGAAGTGGTACACCTGCGCCGCCACATCATCCTTTCTTCTGGAAAAGACGATCACGCCCGATAAAAAGAAAAGCGTTCCCACAAACCACGCGACTACTACATAAGCCGAGCTGTAAGCGTGCACGAGTCTGACACTGACATCCGTACCGCCGGCACTGTTTTCTATCCGGAAAGTAAGAGCATCGTCCACCCTCATACCGTCTAACAGGAATTCCAGGTCTTCAAGCGAATTAAGATCTTTTCCCTCGAATGTGACGATCCTGTCGCCCGGTTCAACCAGAGGTGTGTCCGACCGCGGTGTCCCGGCCACTTCGAACGTCCCGTTTTTCGGCGTTAAGACAGTGAAAGGGAGCCCGGCCTTTTCATTAACCTGCCAAAGGCCAAGAAGACAAACCGCATAAACAGCGGTATCAAGTGCCCAAATCGCCAGGACAAACCGTTTCGACTTCAAAATCAGCCTTCCCGCGCGGATTTCCTTCGTTGAAAAACGGACTAACCCAGCCCGATTATGGCCATTCGTAATCCGGATTCCCAAACACGATAACCCATGCCCACGCGGCTCAATTTTAATTCAAACACGGAAGGAAGTCAAATCATTTGCTTTTTAACATAGAAGTGACTCATTTAGGTTTCACGCAGAGATCGCAGAGAAAGAAAATCGCGGAGAACGCAAAGGGATTTTACACTTTTCTCTGCGTACTCTGCGACTACTTTGCGGACTTTGCGTGAAATATTTTGCCTAATATTCAAACCGAGTCACTAGCAAATCATCCTACGAGTCCGTGAGGCCAGGCTCTAATTTCACAGCGCACTTTCTATGGAGCAGAAAGAGAGGATGAACCGGCAGCGCGGACTGGAGGTCTGCCGTTCCGACAAACGCCCCGACACGAAAAATCACAACGATCTATGAGGCGAAACGCTTACTGGGGGGTCGGAGGTTGCGAGTTCGAACCGCCGCTCGCACCGGGGGCGCCAACAAGGAACACGGCACCAACCGTAACCGCAGCCACCACACCGGCCATCATCAGGGTCACCGGAACATTCAGCTTCTTTACCTCAACAAGGTTTATTCGGGAGCTCGGAATGACGACGTTGACTCCCTCCTGTTCCCCCATTGGCGACATTCGAGTTCCGGTCCCGACCAGTGTGTCATTTTGAACGACGCACATCCCTTTTGAGAAACGATACTTGGTAATCGCCCCCGCAGTATCGGTCAGGACACTTACCTCATCGTATTGGTTCACGTCCTTGTAATCATCACGCGACAACGAGACGACTTCATAACAGCCGGCCCAGACAAACACAGACAGAGCAAGTATCAAAGACAAGGCGGACTTCAACATTGGACCCTCCGAATTTTCTTGTTGGGTACCGGGGGAAGGAGTGCGAGCGCATGGCCGAAGTGATCCCGGCCTCTTGTGGTCCTGCAATGACGGAAGAAAACCCGCCGGTGAATGTGATGACGAATTCAGGTACTGGCTCAGTTTGAGGATTTTTTCTCTCGCAAAGCCGCAAAGGTGAAACAATTTCATCCCTTTCTTAGCGAGATATTTCTTACAAATTGAGCCACTACTCGAATTCAGATTTGTTCGCATTTATGATTAAATTAAACACAAATTCTCTTGAAAGAAATTCGCAAAATGTGGAGCGGTTGCGCAAATTGAAACAGTCAGATTCACCAACGCCGAATTCCCAAAGCATGGAAAAGATTGAACCCCAGAACGTGAAGGGTTTTCGCGACCTGTTGCCGCGAAACGCCTATAGAAAAAATAAAATCGTGTCCATAATCAGGAAGGTCTACGAGAGCTATGGCTTTCTCCCCGTGGAGACGCCCGGGCTGGAATATCTGGAGATACTTCTTGGCGAATACGGCGAGGAGAACACCAAGCAGATATTTCGCTTCAAGAGCCCGGAAGAACAGGATGTCGCCCTGAGATTCGACCTGACGGTGCCGCTCGCCAGGATTGTTGCCCAGTACAATGACCTCCCGAAGCCATTTAAGCGCTACCAGGTCGGCTCCGTGTGGCGGGCCGACAAGCCGGATCCCGGAAGATTCCGTGAGTTCACCCAGTTCGACGCGGATGTCGTGGGTACATCAAGCCAGCTTGCTGAAGCGGAAGTAATCGGCGCGGTCGTCGGAGCGCTCAGAGAGATCGGTGCCGGTGACTTTGTCGTGAACGTGAACAGCCGGAAGATCCTGAACGCCGTCGTCCGGTACAGCGGCATCGCCCCCGAAAGGGCGAAGGACGTTTTCCGTGTACTCGACAAACTCAACAAAGTTGGGATGCAGAACATCGAGCTGGAGTTGACAAAAGGGAGGCTGGACGCGTCGGGTGATTTCATCCCGGGCCTCGGACTCAGCGAAACAAACGTCAAGAAGATCAAGGACTATCTCGCACTTCCCAGAGGAGAGAGGAAAAAAGTCCTCGGCGAGATGTCCACCCTCCTCGGGCCGGAGAGCTGCGACGAATTGAAAAGCCTCGACGGTTTCCTGGACGTGCTCGGTCTCGGGAGTGATGTAGTGTCGTTCGATCCGACGATCGCGCGCGGGCTCGATTACTACACCGGTCCGGTGTTCGAAGTGAATCTGAAAGACAAGCCACAGTTCGGGAGCGTGGCCGGCGGGGGAAGGTACGACAACCTTGTGAAGCGTTTCACCGATGCGGATCTTCCTGCCGTCGGGTTTTCGATCGGAGTCGACAGGCTCATGGCCGCCCTTGGCGATGACAACGCTGACACCAGCTTCGCCGATGTCGTCGTGACGATCATGGACGGCGACAAACTCGACGAGTATCTGAAGGTTGCGAACGAGCTGAGAAACGCCGGGGTGCGGACCGACCTGTACCTGGGTCAGGAAAAGGGGCTGCGTAAGCAATTGCAGTACGCCGACAGGGTTAGCGCGCGGTTCGCCGTGATCATCGGCTCCAACGAATTCCAAAAAGGAGTCGTGACGGTGAAAGACCTGAAGGCCGGCGAAAATGTCAGCAAGGACACTGCCGGACGCGAGGAATGGCTGAAAAAGAGCCGCGAGATCCAGAGAGAAGTCCCGCGGTATGAGCTGGTCTCAGAAATCAAGAGGCTTCTCTCTTAGTAAGTTCGCGCATTCTTCGGCCATCTTCCGGCACACCGCCAAACCTGTACCCAAGTTGATTCCTCCCCGTATTCATTAGTTACCGACAGGACATCTCAACTGGGATGAACAGTATACAACAAGCCAGAGAGAAGTAAGATCATGCCTACGCAAATCGAAACCTTGTTCGCACAGCAGCTTCAGGAGCGAAAGGAGAGGCTCCAGAACGCCGCCTCGAAGTCAAACGATCCCGCGGAGCTTGACCATCTTCTGCAAGACGTTGACCGGGCACTCGAAAGGATCTCTACCGGGACTTACGGCCTATGCGAGATATGCCACGAGCCAATCGAAAGAGATCGGCTCGCTGTCGATCCGCTCATCAGGTACTGCATAGACCATCTCTCAGAAAGCGAACAGCACGCACTCGAGAGAGACCTTGAACTTGCCCGGCAAATCCAGACCGGCCTGCTTCCGAAGAAAGACGCGTTTCTGCCAGGATGGGAAAGCGCCTACCATTACGAACCTTCGGGCCAGGTTAGCGGTGACTACTGCGATATAATCGTACCGAGGGATAACAGCGATTCGTTCTTCTTCATCGTCGGAGACGTCACCGGCAAGGGGATCGCCGCTTCGATGCTGATGTCGCAGCTTCATGCAACATTCAGGACTCTGGCCGCGACCGGTCTGTCATTGAAGAGGCTCATGGAACAGGCCAACCGGACCTTCTGCGAGGCAAGCCTGACCACACATTTTGCCACACTCGTGTGTGGCCTGGCAAACAGCAGCGGCGAAGTAGAGCTATCCAACGCCGGGCACTGTCTTCCGCTTGTCGTAAGAAACGGCAGTGTGGACAAGCTGCCGTCTTCCGGGCTTCCCCTGGGCGTGACATGCGACGGCAAATATGGCATAGACAGGATGAAGCTCGCAAGAGGAGAAAGCCTCCTTCTCTATACCGACGGGCTCTCGGAATCGGTCGGAAGAGCGGGTGATTTATACGGAGAAGAAAGGATAATCAGAATCCTCGCTGAGAAGCATCAGGATTCCCCATCCGGCCTGATAGCGGCATGCGTAAACGACCTGGACTCGTTCAGCGGGAACGCAAGACGAGCGGACGACCTCACGATCATGGTGATCCGAAAGAAGTGATTTCGTCCTGCCGCAGACATGCCTTCAGCAGGTGAAGCAACAAACGGCGAGGACCATCCCTACTCGGCTCTCGGCGGCATCCAGCTGCGTCTTTCTATCTTTTTCAATTTGACGACAATACTCCCCACAATCACTTTAAGGTCGGCCCGCAGCGGCATCTCAGCCGAATCGGCAGAGATCCAGCCGACGAAATCCCCCGTCACACCGAACGTGCCCTTGAAGTTTATGTGGCCCGACATGCGTTCCGATTCGATGGGGTAGTCGAAGGCAGGGACGTCGCAGGGCTCGCGTCCCTCATTGAAGGTGAGAGTGACCGATGAACGGTTCGTGTCAGAAACCATCGGGATCGTCATGCTCAGCTTCCTGCCGTCGGAAATGCCGCAGATCCTCCGCACGTAGTAGAAGAAGCTCAGTCCATCGGTGTAAGTCGTATCCAGCGGGAGCTTCACCTTCTTCGTAATGACTCCTTTAACCGACTGTTCCCACTCCAATTTTCCTGCGGGATAGTTGAAGACATAATTTGTATGTACCCAGTCATCCCCCTCTTCCTGGTCATTGGAGGTTGCAAGGCATGTCAGAGTCCTGGCGTCCGCGCAGGTTTCGTAGACCGCATGCAGATCCACGAACGGAATACCGCTGTAAGAGTCTATGAAGGCGCGAATCCTGTAAGCCTGGACGCCCCGACATTCCTGTTTTCCAAGGAGTTCGAACTTCACCGTTCCGAGCTTGAAGAAGAGATAATTAGCCTCAAAGACGACAACCTCATGCGGCTGCATGATGACGTCATCATCCGCGGCATGCCATCCCGCATTCCCGAAACGGGCACCCAGGTCCCGGAATAGGGAGAACGCATAAACGGATCTCAGCACGACCGGAGCGACAGTCAGGACGAATAGCACGAACGCAAGAAAAGCCGCACGCCTAAGTAGATATCTCTTCCCTCTTTTACTCATCTTGAAATTTCATTCACCAGTTAAATAACTCATGCGAACTTCCTGACTTCCGATATGAAGACCCATTGACGTTATAAATCTCCGCTTTTCGAAAGGATATGTTATCTCTGCGAGAATTGCAACGCCAGTTTCGTTTTCCGGCGTGAATGTCC
>JAJYGB010000090.1 GCA_021785235.1 Bacteroidota bacterium | reverse complement strand
ATGTGTCAGAGCGGTCGAACGTCATCACATTGGTGAAGAGCTGATGTTCTCATCGTTCAATCTGGAGGCTCTCCGCCTGATCCACTTCAGCAAACCACGCCTCCGTTTTGCTCCCCTTTACAGGCACAACCTTAATCCGACTCCGCGATCCTTCCCGCTTCTGTACGGTGCGCAGGGGGTCGTCCTGAACCATCACTTCCTGAACAGGACCGTCGTCAGGCGGTTCCACGACCTCGGTCTCAGTGTTTTTGTCTACACCGTAAACGGGCCTCGCAGAATAGAGAAGATGATCGGGATGGGAGTCGATGGAGTTATCTCGGACAACCCCGCCTTGGTAGACTCAATCGCGCAAAACAGCGCTGTTTAGAGGTGATTTTTCCTGGCGAAATGCTGGTAGGAGGGGAAGTCCTTGTAGCTTTCGGTAGCACCGCTGAGACGTTTTATTGTAACCATCGGCTCGCCCGCAGTGATCCTGCCTATCGGCCTGATCTCCCCCTCGAGAGAATATAGTTTCTGAAAGTCGTTCTCCGCGATCGTGAAAAGGAGTTCGTAGTCTTCACCGCCGTAGAGTGCGTAGGTCAGCGGGTCCTCATTAAATTCCTTCGCCGTCCGCCTCGTAATCGGATCCAGCGGGATAAACTCCTCGTCCAGGGCCGCTGATACACGGCTCGACTTGCAGATGTGGAGCATATCCGATACGAGTCCGTCGCTCACGTCGATCATGGAATGCACCTGGATCTTATCGGTGATTTCCCGGGATAGTTTCACACGTGCCTCCGGCATCAGGTGTTTCTGAAGGGTGGTATCGTATCCTTCGAAGTCGGGCGAGTAATCTGCCGGCTGGCCGGCTTCAACGTACCTGTGCTTCTCTCTCTGGAGTACCCTTAGGCCCGCGTGCGAGCGTCCGAGATCGCCGGTCACGCAGACAACATCGCCGTCCATGGCGCCGCCGCGCATCGGGAGACGGTCCGGTTCTACCTCTCCTGTCACAGTTATGCTGACGACAAATCCGACAGGTGATGCGGAAGTGTCACCGCCGGCAACGGCGCAGCCAAACCTGCCGAACTCCGCGGTGAGCGCGTCGTAAAACTCTTCGGCCATCTCCACACTCAGGTTAGAGTGAATCCCCAGCGATACGAAGGCAGCGGTTGGAAGCGCGGACATGGCTGCTATGTCGCTCAGGTTCACGGCAGCAGCCTTCCGTCCGAGATGTTTCATCGATGTGTAGGAAGCGTCGAAGTGAACGTTCTGAATGAGGAGGTCGGTCGTTATCACGGAAAGCATTCCGGCCGTGGTTCTGAGCACCGCCGCGTCGTCACCGATTGTGTTTACAACGTTTGGGTTCGAGAAACGCGCCGCGAGAGATGCGAATTTGTCGACCAGTCCGAACTCGCCTATCGAAGAGACCGGTGTAAATTTGATATCCACTATACCTCTTTGATGAAAATAGTCAATGCCCGAGTGAAATCAAATCGTAAGCCGGTAATTGAGACCCGGTTGGATAATGCCGCTATGAACTTGACTTTCCGATCTTCTTTTTGATTATCTCCGAGAGCTCAAGAATGTCGAACGGTTTGGAGAGGACTTCGCAACCCGACGTGGCAAGAAAATGTTGAAGCTTGGCGTCGACGTTGCTGCCGGTAAGAAATATAAATCTGTTTGCGTACGACGGCTTCCTTTCGATGACACGCTTGTAGAGTTCGTCCCCGTCGATTCTCGGCATATGAACATCTGATACTACCACATCCGGCTTGTATGCGTCGATGATCTTCAGAGCCTCTTCTCCGTCATCTACCGCCCTGACTTCATACTCCATGTCCCCCAGAATCTGGGAGAACAAATCCGTTATGGCTTTCTCGTCGTCGACAACGAGTATCTTTCCTGTTAGCCTGCTAGGATCTTTTCCCATGACAAATTCAAGTTAATGAATTGTAGGGGGAATTGCCTGAACTGCTGTCATAAAGGTGGTCCTTTCCGTCGTTCAGAAAACAGTTGTTCTGCTGCTGTGGTCACGATTCTTAGGTCTTCTGATACAGAGATTTACTCCGCGCCAATACCTCTCTATTCGCTGGTTTTCTGTCAAAGACAGCAAATTTACGGGGTAGCTGATGTCCAGAGGTATGCCTGGCCAGTTGTCCAAGTTGGTCGCAACCGCGAATTTTGCTTGCGTTTTTGCTTCCGACCGTACCAACCGCCGCCTGCTATTAAGGGGCCCGCGCAACCGCAGTTTGTCAACAATTTACGGCGGAAGTGGCCTATTATGGGCTATTTCCCACATTTTTGAAGAATTGGCGTTCAGGAGTTATATTTACAAGCCTGCGTGAGCGGTGAGCTAATACGGCCCGTTTAGCGGGTAGATGGCGAAATTGGCAGACGCGCTAGCCTTAGGAGCTAGTCCCTAACGGGATGGGGGTTCGAGTCCCCCTCTACCCACAAAAATGTGAGAGATATGTAGCTCAGTAAGCCGCCGGGTGGGGTCTCGTGAAGCCCCGCTGAAGAGGCTTTCCCGGTTTTTGGGATGGTCGTTCCTCTGAGCCAATATTCCCGTGATACTGCCGGAAGCCGAAGACCCTTCACGGAGGAAAGAATTTGTAAAATCCGAAGAACCCATTCGGGAAAGGAAAGAAAGTGGATTATAAGATTACAGACCTCGGTGGACTGAAAAAACAGCTCGAGGTGACTGCAACGGTTGAGGATAACCTGGTTAAGGATAAGTTCGATTCGGCGTATTCGGAATTTCAGAAGAACGCTGCAATACCCGGTTTCAGAAAAGGGAAGACCCCGATAGAAATTGTCAAGAAGAGATACGGCGACGAAATCGAATCGGAGTCGATACCCGACATAGTGAACGAGTTGGTCAAAGACATATTTGAAAAGGAAAGCACAAAGGTTGCAGGCGTCGTCGATTATAATTTCGACACACGGAAACCGGGCGATCCTCTTCATTTCTTCCTGACCTATGAGGTGGTTCCCTCAATAGATCCGCAGGGCTATGAAGGGATGAAGCTGGAGCGCGCCATGTACCAGATCCTTCCTGAAACGATCGAGCATGAACTCATGCATATCCGCGAGGCGAATTCGGAATTGCAGGAGACCGACTCTCTCGAGGACGATAAGGCTGTCGTGACAGTAGACCTGCAGGTTATCGACGAACGGGGTGTGCCGCTGATAGGTCAGAGACGCGAGAACTACAAGGTTGATCTCAGGAGCAAGGCGCCCGAGCTGAGCGAAATACGCGAGAGATTGCTGAAATCGAAAGTTGGGGATCAGTTCAACCTCGAACTGGAGACATTTGACAAAGCGGGCCAGGCTTCCGGAAAGAAACCCTTCAAGGTGTCCGTGAAGAAAATCGAAAAGTTCGTGATGCCCGAATTATCAGACGAGTTCGCGAAGAAAGTGTCCGGCGGTAAAATGGAGAACCTCGATGGCCTCAAGAAGGACATCGAAAGGGAGCTGGAACACTACTACGAGGAGAAGGCGGAAGAGGAACTCCGCGACAAAATTGCCGAGGAGCTCCTGAAAAAGAATGAATTCGAAGTCCCCGAGAGTATGGTCGAGGACTATCTGAACGATCTCATCGAGGAACTGAAAAAGCAGTCCAACAATCAGGAAGTGGACGAGAGCTTCGTCAAGGAGCGCTACCGGGAAGCGGGCACCAGGGCGGTCAAGTGGAACCTGCTAGCGGCTTCGATCATCCAAAAGGAGAACCTGAAACTCGACGACGCCGTCCTCGAGCGAACCGCGGACGACGAAGCGACGAAATACAGGCTCGACCGGTCGAAGCTCCTGGATTTTTACAAGAATTCAAACGACGTCAAGAACAAGCTTCTGTTCAACGAGATGTTCAATTTCATCGTCGACAAATCGGAAATAAAAGTCATCGAAAAAACACCGACTCACGAACATGAGGACTGACAAAATGGCAATATCTAATCCAAATGATAGCCTAATCTCCGGCACATCAACTAACCCTGGACGCATGGAAATCTATAACCAGTTGACAATTCCGTACGTAATCGAGCAGACCGGCCGCGGAGAGAGAGCGTACGATATCTTCTCGAGGCTTCTGAAGGAGAGGATCATCTTCATCGGGACCGCGATAGACGATACCGTCGCCAGTCTCGTTATTGCCCAGCTCCTTTTTCTGGAAAGTGAAGAACCCAACAAAGACATCAATCTGTACATCAACAGCCCCGGCGGGAGCGTGTCGGCGGGCCTGGCGATCTACGATACTATGCAATACGTCCGGCCGGAAATTGCCACGACGTGCGTCGGCCTGGCGGCGAGTATGGGCGCCGTGTTGCTTGCGGGAGGAAACGCGGGGAAGAGGACTTCTCTTCCGAACGCCAGGATCATGATACACCAGCCGTGGGGGGGCTTCCAGGGTACCGCCGCCGATATCAGTATCCAGGCTGAGGAGGTCATCAAGACCAAACACCGCCTGAACGATATACTCTCCCACCATTCGGGCAAGCCTATTGAGCAAATTGAAAAAGACACGGACAGGGATTATTTTATGTCCGCCGAAGAGGCTGTCAAGTATGGCTTGATTGACAATGTCCTCGTCAAAAGAGAAGGTAAAAAGAAGTGAAACTAATCCGGAGTTATAAAAAAACATATGAGCAGCTTGCTTCTGCTTGTTATGCTCGTTTTTATTGTATTATTTGCCATCGCGGTTCCGACCGTGATCGCGGATGTGAAAAGTCAACGACAAAAAGGCATTGAAAAAGAATATTAATAATTAATGACGAAACAACACCAAGAGGAAATGCGATGCTCCTTCTGCGGGCGCGAAGCGAAAGAGGTTAAGAGCCTCGTCGCCGGCCCGGGCGACGTTTATATCTGCGATATCTGCGTCGAGCACTCGGTTGAGATACTGCGCAGTAACATACCTGCCTACAAGCAGCACGCCGAGGGATTTTCAGAAAAAGCCCCCCTGACCCCCGTAGAAATTAAAAGTGCGCTGGATGAGTATGTCATAGGACAGGAGCACGCCAAGAAGATTCTTTCGGTCGCGGTTTACAACCATTACAAGCGAATATCCCTCCCTCCTGGTATCAGTTCGGAAGACGATACCGAGATCGAGAAAAGCAATATCCTATTGATCGGACCGACCGGGACCGGCAAGACGCTCCTGGCGCAGACCCTGGCTAGAATACTAAACGTCCCCTTTGCGATTGCAGACGCGACGACTTTGACCGAGGCGGGCTACGTCGGCGACGACGTGGAGACCATCCTCGTTCATCTCCTGCAGAACACCGACTACGATGTGGCTCGCGCCGAAAGAGGGATAGTGTACGTCGACGAAATAGACAAGATCGCGCGAAAGAGCGATACTCCGTCGATCACGCGCGACGTCTCCGGCGAAGGTGTCCAACAAGCGCTGCTCAAGATACTGGAAGGGACGACTGCGGGAGTTCCTCCGCGCGGCGGGAGGAAGCACCCCGAACAGCCTCTTATCAACGTGAACACGAGGAATATCCTCTTCATTTGCGGAGGCGCCTTCGAAGGGCTCGAAAAAACAATAGCTCGGCGTGTAAGCAAGAACCCGATGGGCTTCGGCGCCGAGATCCATTCGGTGAAAGACGATGAGGTCAACGAACTCCTCCCGCTTGTCCAGCCGGACGACCTTCTGAAATTCGGGTTGATACCTGAATTCATCGGCCGCTTGCCGGTTGTCGCGACGCTTCACACTCTCAGCAACGACGCCATGAAGGATATACTGACCCTCCCGAAAAATTCGCTCGTGAAGCAATACAAGAAACTCTTCAAGCTTGAGGATGTCGAACTTGACTTCGAGGAAGATGCCCTGATGGCGATAGTTGAGAAGGCAATCGAACGGGGAACCGGCGCGCGCGGTTTGAGGTCCATCCTGGAAGAGAAAATGCTCGATATCATGTACAACCTACCATCGATGTCCGACATCGCCAAGTGCGTTATAACGAAAGACGTCGTCACGTCCGGAGCCGACCCACTTTTCCTGACGAAGCGAAAACAGGCGACAGCCTGACTTATCCCCCGATCAATCCCGCAAAAACCCTTATCTGAAGCTGCGGCTGTCTGTCGCTGGTTGTCCGAACCACGATGTAGCCGTCGACATCGCGTGAGTTCGTTGGGGTGATGTAAAGATCAAGATTCGCGAATTCACCCGGCTTCAGTACCTTCTTGCTCAGCCTGTATGTTATATCCTTCGTTGGAACGGTTACTCCCGTGATGCTCATGATTTTGTTTGTCGTGTTCGACAGGGTTACCTCCGCGCTGTCCAGCTTCCCGACGCGCGCGTTGTTGAACAGCACATATCCCGGAGTGGGCTGCAGCGCGTAAGCAACATACCCCGTCAATTTTACTGTCATCAACTGGTTCTTTGGATCTGAATTCGATATATAAACGTATTTGGTTACTTCGCCGATGTAACCGGTTGGATTGAATTGTATTTTCACTTCCGTTTCCTGGCCGGGAGCCAGTACGCTGTCCGATACAAGGGCGGCAGTACAACCGCAGCTTGTGCTAACTCTCTTTATCGTTATGCTGTCGCTTCCGGCGTTCTTCAGCGTTAGTACCTTATGAACCATCTCGCCTGTCTGGTAAATCTCCCCGAAGCTGACTTGATTTCCTTCCATGACTGCGAGTTGCGCATTGGCATAAGGTACCCGGCATGAGAGCATTAGGAGTGTGGCAAAGGCATATATGAACCGGTTTCTCATATCTTTTTTCCCGTAAATAATTTTAGCAATTCAGGATCAGGCCTCCCGGTCGATTCCGGTTTCTCTGACGCAGTATTTCCCGAGCGTACATTCGAGGGCCCTCTGTTCCGGACTTTCGCAAGGAAATCGGCGCTGCTGACGGCATTGGCTCCGCACTCTCTG
>JAJYGB010000054.1:2285-6908 GCA_021785235.1 Bacteroidota bacterium | reverse complement strand
CATAATGACATCCGGTAATCTGCTTGTAGCTCAGGGAGGCGGACCGACGGCGGTTTTCAATTTCAGCCTACTTGGAGTGGTGGAAGAAGCAAAGCGATTGAAGTCAAAAGGAATTGGGAAAATCATAGGCGCTCTCAGGAGCATCGACGGCCTTCTCGATGAAGAGTTGATAGATTTGGGAAAAGAAAGTCGGTCGAACCTGAGGCAGGTTGCGTTGAAGCCCGGCGCTGCCCTCGGGTCGTGCAGGAGAAAAATGGAGGAAGAAGACTATGGAAGAATCGTCGAAGTCTTCAAGAGATATGATGTCCGCTATTTTTTCTACATCGGCGGTAACGGGTCGATGTACACTGTGCACAAGGTGGATCAGCTGGCGCGCTCCGTCGGTTATGAGCTCAAAGCGATCGGCATCCCGAAGACCATCGACAACGATCTGGCGTATACCGATCACTGCCCCGGATTCGGAAGCGCGGCAAGATATTTCGCCTCCGTGACAAGGGAGATCGGCCTAGACGTGGCGTCCCTCCCTCCGCCGATTTCAGTCATCGAGACTCTCGGGCGGAATACCGGATGGCTTGCCGCATCGGCAGCGCTCGCGAAAGAAAACGAGGGGGACGCTCCCAATCTCATCTATGTGCCGGAAAGAGTTTTCAGCCTGCCGGACTTTCTCTCCGACGTCTCCAATGTGTACGATAAATGGGGACGCGCGGTGATCGTCGTTAGCGAAGGTCTGAAAGACAAATCCGGCCAGTATTTGGGAGGAGTCAACGCGAAGGCATCCAGAGACGGGTTCGGAAGAAACCTGCCAGGCGGGGCGTCGTCGTTTCTCGCGGCGAAGATCGCAGAGCAATTGAAGTTGCGTGCCCGAAGTGAGAAGCCGGGACTCGCGGCGAGGACCGGCGTGGAGTACGTCTCCTCGGTAGACCGCAGGGAAGCTTACCTCGTCGGCCAGTCCGCGGTGCGCGCCGCCGTGAAGGGGAAGAGCGGCCTCATGATGACGCTCGAAAGAACCTCGGGAAATCGGTACAGCTGCAAAGTGGGCGAAGCCCCGCTTGAGAGAGTCGCGAAAGCTGAGAAATTCTTGCCCCCAGGTTTCATCAACAAGAGGGGCAATTACGTCACGGAGGCGTTCCTCCGTTATTGCCGTCCCATAGTGGGGGATTCGATCCGCAGTTTCCCAGATTTGTCCAAGTATCGACTCGCCTCTGCCGTATCGGGGAAATGAAGCGTCGGGATAAGAAGTGAAAGAAACGAATGTTTATATGTCTGAAAAGAGTGAAGATAGATTGAAGCCGGAAAATACGTCAGGGATTGAAAGTCAGATTTACGAAGGCGGTCTCGAATCGCACACGCTCTCCAACGGGAAAGGCATGAGCGTTACGATCATAAATTATGGAGCGGCGATCGCCAAGATCTTCGTGCCTGATCGTAATGGTAATATTGCCGATGTTGTTCTCGGGCACGATGACCCGACGGGATATGTCGGCGGCAGGTTCTATCTCGGAGCTACAGTGGGACGCTTCGCGAACAGGATCGCGTCCGGTCATTTTCTGCTCAAGGGAAAAGAGTATCAGGTCACGAAGAACAGGAATGGAAACCTTCTGCACGGAGGGAATTCAGGTTTCGACAAGAAACTCTGGAAAACAAAAATCCTGGCCGATGAAAATCCCGCGGTAGAATTGACGCTCTCAAGCCCGGATGGGGACGAGGGATTTCCCGGTAACCTCGATGTGAAAATTGTGTACACGGTGACACAGGATAACGAACTGCGAGTCGAATACGCCGCCGAGACAGACAAGACGACCATCATCAACTTGACGAATCATGGTTACTTCAATCTAACGGGGTCCGCTGAAAACACGATATTGGACCACGTCCTGTCGATTAACGCGGACGCCTTCACTCCGACGGACGACGGCGGGCTTCCGACCGGTGAAATCGTAAATGTGTCCGGGACACCGATGGATTTCGGGAAACTGACGGTCGTCGGTGAACGTATCGAAGAGGATTATGGTCAACTGAATAACAGCAAAGGTTACGACAAAAATTTCGTCCTGAACCAGTATAACGGCAGAGTTCGGGAGGTCGCGGTCGTTTACGAACCGACCACCGGCAGGGTTATGGAGGTTTTGACAGATCAGCCGGGCCTGCAATTCTACACTGGCAACTATCTCGACGGAGCCATGAAGGGGAAGAACGGGATTTACTACAAGGAAAGGACCGGTCTCTGTCTCGAGTGCCAGCATTTTCCCGACTCGCCTAACCACAAAAATTTCCCTTCTACAGTTCTCGACCCTGGTGATGTGTACGGACAAACGACGATATACAAGTTCGCTGTAGACTTGAACAAGAAGTGAGTATGAAAGTTAGAACAAACTAGTAATGGAGATGCGTTAACATGGGTTCCAAACCCGATCAATTTTTATTTAAAGTTGAAGATTTCTTTCCCAAGAAACTGTTTTACGAGATCACCGATGTCAGGGTGGACAGTCGGGAAGAGATAATTAAACAGGCGAAGAAAAGGAAACGCCGCGCGAAGCTCACCCGGGACGGCAAGCTGATAATTCTTGCCGCGGATCATCCGGGGAGAAGGGTGACGGCCCTACGTAATGACCCAATAGGCATGGGCGACAGGTTCGAATACCTAGGCCGTGTTCTGAGAGTCATAACTGACAGAGATTTCGACGGCGTGATGGCGACGACCGACATGGTAGAGGATATTATCATAGTCGATTACCTCTACCAGAAAAAGACAGGCAAGAGCTTCCTCGATGAGAAAGTGATCATCGGTTGCATGAACCGCGGAGGTCACGCTGGTTCGCTGTATGAAATGGAGGACGTGTTCACTTCTTACACGCCGGAGAGCCTGAAGGCGATGAACCTCGACGGCGGTAAGATGATGTACAGGCTCGATCCTACTGACCACGGCTCGCTGATAACGATACGCGAATGCGCGAATGCGATAACGGAACTGGGTCGTCTCGGTTTGTATTCGTTTCTGGAACCCGCCACGGTTGAAAGCCGGGAAAAGAAGTACGCCTTCAAGACCGATCTTGAAACCCTGGTAAGGGACGCAGGCGCGGCCGCGGCGCTCGGCGAAACGGCGCTATACACGTGGCTTAAGATTTCCTATAACGAAGATTTCGAACGAGTCGCGCGTTCTACCACTCTCCCGATCATGCTTCTCGGCGGGCCGGCGAAGGAATCCCCTGCCGAAACGATAAAATCGTTCGAGAAGGCGATGAAGTCCGCTCCCAATGTTCGAGGCGCGATGGTGGGCAGGAACGTTACATTCGTGCAGGACGACGATCCTCGCGCCGTGGCGATGGGACTGTCCGCGATAATCCACGACGGGTATTCCGTCGATCGGGCCATGGAATATATTGGCAAAAAGAGAGGCGAAGATATGGATTTCTTCTCTGCTTGGTCCCGCTAATCAGGCTGCGCAAGAGATCTTACCTCAAACTTCCCTTCAGTCTCACAGCCTTCCAACTCAATAGAAAACTTAGATGAATGTGACGCCGTCGCTGGCGTTTACATTCCCGAATGAGAAAGGAATAGAAATGTTGATCAAAAGACTTACCGCTTTTGTTGTCCTCCTATTTGTAGCGGTCGTGCCTCAGATGGCACTCGGGCAATCGGATGGTAACATATCGGGAAAGGTCACCGACGTCAGTACCGGCGAGGCTCTTCCGGGTGCGACAGTTTACCTTAAAGGTACGAGCCTTGGCGCCTCCACCGGACTAAACGGTAACTACAAGATATTGAGCGTCCCCCCCGGTTCGTACACGATGCAAGTCAGCTACGTCGGTTACAAGGCGCGCCTGGTACCGATCAAGCTGACAGCCGGTGAACATCTCACTGAAGATGTGAAGCTGGAAGCCGTCGGCGTGCAGGGGAAGACTGTAGTGGTTACCGCGCAGGCGAGCGGACAGAATCAGGCGGTGAACGAGCAGCTTTCTTCAAAGAACATCGTAAACGTGGTTTCAGCGGCAAGAATAAAAGAACTCCCTGATCTGAACGCAGCTGAGTCCGTAGGGAGGCTCCCCGGGGTTTTCCTCGTTAGATCTTACGGTGAGGGATCCGAGGTATCCATTCGTGGAATGGAACCCAAGTATAACCGTGTCGAGATAGACGGTGTGCAAATGCCCTCCACGAGTTCTTCGGACAGATCTGTGGACATGAGTATGATATCGTCAGATATGCTCAGCGGCATTGAGTTGTTCAAGACCGTGACTCCAGATATGGACGCGGCAGTCATCGGCGGTACGGTCAACTTCCAAATCAGGGAAGCATCTGCGACTCCGACAGGTGCTCCGAAGATCGAACTTTCCGCGCAGGGCGGCTATGATAATTTACAGGGGACTTACAATGACTATGTTTTTTCCGGGACGGTCGAGAAGAGATTCTTCGATAATAAATTGGGCGTGCTCGCTCAGGCAATAGTATCGCGTCGCAATCTCACCGCGGATATCTTTGGTGGAAGTTACGGCCTTTTGAAACAGAACACGTATGCTAATCCCGGGCCCGTAGTCCTGAACGGCATAAATCTCCAATACAAGCCGACGGAGAAACAGCTTTACAACGGGACTTTTGTATTGGATTATGAATGGACGGGCGGCAAGG
>JAJYGB010000054.1:0-2275 GCA_021785235.1 Bacteroidota bacterium | reverse complement strand
TTTCTTCAATGTGCTGAGCCGCAGCACTCAGGCGACTGAAACCTTCAGCCAAAATTACAGCATACAAAACGGAGGCATCTCATACGGTGCTTCCAATTTTACACCGATCGAGAATTTCATAACGAATATTTTGGACCTACACCAGAAGGTGCTTTCTTTCAATATGGATGCGAGAATCTCTCATGCTTACAATGAGAATATTAATCCGGGTTACTGGAGCGTCGGGTTCAGCCAAACTGTCGGAAACATCAGTGGTGTGAACAACAGGCTGAGTCCGGTTGTAATCGCTCAGCAAGCGGCGACGCACGCCATCTTCGACAGTACATACTTGGATGGGATAAGTACGAACAGCAGTTTTACAAGGCAGAGGAACATCGGGGCTTCGCTGGATTTCACGAGGAATTTCAATCTTTCCAACCAAATTACGACGATACTTAAGTTTGGTGGAATGTACAGAGGAACTTATCGTTCCTATGATTACGCCGATGGGGGTGGGACTCTTCTTTACCCTGGTGATGCAGGAGCACGTGCGGCCGTGGTCAAGGCCATGCCATGGATGACGCAGCCTCCATACAACATAGATACTTCGGGGTTTGCGCAATTCCCATTTTCAATGTTTTTCGATCGTTCAAATAGCTTTCACACCTTTCTGGGCGGCAATTACGGAATGCTGGGATACCCTACCAATCTCGGGGTGTTGAATCAGCTTATCAACACGGTGATTGCTTCACAGGAAGGCCAGAGAGCAGTAACCTCAGGGGCGTACTACCCAGATACTTACGGGCCCGTCGCCAATCATTACGCGGGCTACGAATACAGGAGCGCTGCGTACATAATGGCCACGATAAATCTGGGTCACGACTTGTCTCTGATTCCAGGAGTTCGATACCAGGGACTAAAGACGGTTTATACCGCCGCATACATTCCTGCCACCTTCATCGGCAACACGTATCCATTTCCATATCCGAAACAGGATTATGTCGACACCACCGTGACAGAATATCATGGATACTGGCTCCCGGACGTGAGTCTTAGGTACCAGCCTTTCTCATGGGCAGACATCAGGTTGTCATATACGAATACTCTATCTTATCCCGACTTCGGTTACATCATACCAAAGATTCAGGTTGGTCTGAACACCGTCAGCTGGAACAATTACATGTTGAAGCCTGCGCGCTCTCAGAACTACGACATTGCGCTTTCTATTTATGATAACAGCATCGGACTGATCTCTATCGATCCGTTCCTGAAGAGGATAACCGACGTAATATTTCCGACTGGCGGATTCGGCATCACGAATCCATCTCTTTATCCTCCGATCCCGGCTTACACCATAGGTTACGAGCTCACAAGCACACAAATCAACAATCCTACGCCGGTCAACCTCTGGGGAATTGAAGCTGAATGGCAAACCCACTTTTGGTATTTGCCGTCCGTCTTGAGCGGTCTGGTGATGACCGTAAACTACACACACATTTTCTCCCAGGCGGAATATCCGTTTACGATTGTCTACCAGGGATCCTTCCCGAACTTCACAAAAACATATGTCGATACGTCCTTTACCTCAAGGATGTATGATCAACCTTCGGACCTGGCGAATCTTTCCGTCGGGTATGATTACAAAGGTTTCTCCGCCAGAGTATCTATGATATATCAGTCGGACGTTTTTAGCGGCAACAACTGGTTTGCGGAGCTTCGCCAAACAAAATCCACCTATGTGCGCTGGGATTTTTCCGCGAAGCAGAATCTTCCGTGGCGGGGAGTCGAGGCATACCTCGACATTTTGAACCTTAACGGCGAGCCGGATATTACAGTGGTGGAAGGAAATGGCTACCCGACAAGTGATCAGTCTTACGGTTTGACAGCTGATGTCGGATTGCGCTGGAGTTTCTGAGCTTCGCTGTGAGCCCCGATAACATCAGACAACCAGTTGCGTAAAGGTAAGCCACCCTCTGACCGGCGGATGAAAAAAGCGTAGAGCTGCCGGTCTCGAGGTAAGAATCCACTTGTGAGGCATTTCCAATCTCTAAGGAGGTGATCAGTTCAGATTGCTCAATACATTTTCCTTTTCAAACGATCCATGTCTACCTCATTATAAGGGGTGATCGCACCGTCTTTTTTTTTTCACAATCCACTTACAAAAGGGAGAAATAATATGAAGGCACCAATTACTGCGCTGCTCGCAATTCTGGCGGCAGGATTTTTTGCAGCGCCGGGCCGTGTGTTCGCCCAAGCGCCCGATACGGTCGTCGTGTACGCAAACGCTCCTGGCTCG
>JAJYGB010000117.1:4165-6941 GCA_021785235.1 Bacteroidota bacterium | reverse complement strand
GTTAGGGTAATTCTGAGAAAGGAAGAACCGATTTGGATAGGATTTCTTGGGCGGACGGATGGCGGTCAGCATTCTAGCGATGACCGTGTCAGGGCCCAGCAAAACGTCCTGGCCATTTAATGAAGCCGTCACGCTGTAATTGGTGGTGTTCACAAGGATGGCCCCTGACGGACCGGTGGCGACTACCACACCCGTCGGTTCATTATTCTGAATGACCGCGCGCTCACTCAGAATCGGCAATGCTTTGAGGAGTAATTTGGCGAGGAGAGTCGGCTGGCCGCCACCGGCAATTTCGGTTGAGGTCCACAGGCCTTCGTCCGGCCAGCCCGTCTGTTCCTGAGGCTGCCATTGCATCCCAACGCTTGCGCCGCTGCCGTTCATTAGTACTAGTGTTGCTACCCTCGCCGCCGCGGCCTGATCGTCGTTCCATCCGCTGTCGGGTTGAATGTGAGACTCCATCCACCAGATCGGCAGGTTGGTCCGTGCCCTGATCCATTCATCGACGGCATAATACTTCTCACTTGCCGTAAGGGGATCGCTAAGGCTGACACTATCGGATGAGGCTATATCGGTCTTACCGTCGATGGCGACGAAATCGGCTCCCACCTTATGATTGAGCCAGTAAGAAAGGGCCGCCTGCGCAAAGGCGTCTATATATCCCCACGCGCCATGAAGCGCTCCGTTAGCCGTGTCCGGATGCGGCGACACATACGAAGACATCGTAGCGTAAGGTCCCCCTACCATCGCGTCTGGTCTGACCGCCTTTATGGAATCGTATACGTCGTTGTACATTTGAGTATAGTTTACCGCGTCGAAGCTCTCGGTATTTCTATTAAAGAAGCCTCTCATCTCGCTCCAGACCACGAAGTACTTTACATCGGGAAAACATTTTGCTATATGCGCCGCGAGAGACGCGAAGTCCGTGTAATGGTCCGGGCAGGGCGCCGCTCCAAATGTCGGCACAGGATAATCATAACTGTTTGTGTCGGGATTCGTGCAACCAGTGTACATCCACGACGGAGCCTGGACGAGAGTTATGACAGGGATGCCGCCAGCATTAAGGATCATGCGAATCCTCGGCCCGATGCTCGAAGTGTCGAAAGCGCCCGGCGACGGCTCAGGATTGTCTTGGGCACCGAAGCCGTCAATGGACTGATCCATCATGGTACCGGAAAAGCCACCCAATACTTTAAGCGCTGACTGCACCGCTGCGGGATAATTGCTTTTCGCGTCCGTATCTTGGGACGGGGGATCCGGTTCCTGTGTACTGAAGTCAAAGCCATAAATGAAACCCGTTGTATCGGAAGCGGTGACTCGGCGACGAATGGGTCGTGAAGAAGCTAATGTCCGGTATGGTGCTGCCGTGGCGAGTAAAATCGATAGGGAAAGTGCAAGCCAATCGTGGGATCTTAAATTTTTGGTGCTTCTCACGCGTATCTCCCTTTCATAGTCAGGGCGCCGGTGGCCTATGCGCCTCTAGACTTTCACCAATGTCATCACGTTCTCGATATGGTAGGTCTGCGGGAACATGTCGACGGGTTGTGAATGGATGGGCGCATATCCATGGGACACAATTTCCTTGACATCCCTTGCCTGAGTCATAGGATTGCAGCTGACGTAGACAATCTTTCTTGCCCCCAGGAGATGGAGGTTCGAGGCAATCTTGGGATGAAGACCGCTGCGGGGCGGGTCGAGGAGTATCAAGTCAGGCTTCGGGATATCAAGCCGGTCGAAGTTGCCCACGATGTCTGTTCCTTTGAAAAGATCCAGAAGATCGGTCTGGTGGAAGCTTACGTTGCCAACATCGTTCAGGGCCGCGTTATCGCCCGAATCTTTCACGGCCGAAGGAACTAGCTCAAATCCATAAACATGACCGGCGAACTCCGACATGTAAATCGATATGCTCCCTGTGCCGCTGTACATATCATAGATGACGTCGTGCTTCTCTCCGATTCCCCTGAGTGCGGCATCGTAAAGCAGTTCGGCCTGTTTCGTGTTTGTCTGAAAGAAAGATAGGGGTGAGATCTTAAACTTATGCTTACCGAGCTTCTCGGTTATGTAACCTTCGCCGAAGTGAATTTTGTCAACGTCGCCTGTCGCGACCTGTGACCTGGTCGTGTTGACTATGGAAGCGAACGTGGAGACGAATGAAAGGTCTGCGTGAAGCTTAGCCGCCAGTCTTCCGATCGATGGTTCGCTGTTCAAGACAACTAGATTCACCATATACTCGCCGGTATATAATGACTTTCGAATTGTCAGGAACCTCAGAAGCCCGGCGTGCGACTTCGATTCATAGAGAGTAAGTCCAAGCTCCCTTCTAAGCTCAGATTCCGGATCGATGGCTTTCCTGAACCAATTGACTATCGCATTCACGTTATCGTCTGCAAGATAACAATGAAGTATGTCGAGGGTCTTGTCATACCTTCCCGGGGCGTGGAAGCCGAGGGCAACGGTGACCGGATCGTTTTCGTGGATCCAATACGGACGATCCGAGAATGTCATCTCGATCTTGTTCCGGTAGCCGTAAATTTCATTTGCGCCTATTATATCTTCGACATTAAGTTTCAGGCCGCCGGTGCGCTCGAGCGCGTCCACGACGTGCTGACGCTTGTATCGCAGTTGCTCAGAATATTCCAGATGCTGCCATCTGCAGCCCCCGCACACGCCGAAATACGAACAGGGAGCTTCTACGCGGTTCGGCGAACTCGAGACTACTTCGATAAGTTTCGCTTCGGCGTAATCTTTCTTCTTCTTGTATATCTTCGCACGGACTACG
>JAJYGB010000117.1:0-4155 GCA_021785235.1 Bacteroidota bacterium | reverse complement strand
GGACTACGTCACCGGGCACACCGCCTTCAACAAATACCACGAATCCGTCGACTCGCGCGATAGACTTCCCCTCGAACGCCACCGAGTCGATGGTCAATTCTAATACTTCATCCCTGGATATCATTAGTTCACGCTGCCCTAGATTACTTTCTAAATGATTCTTGTACCATTTTCTATCTATTTAAAAATCGCTTTCTCCTTCAAAATCGCTCGCCATGCGGCGATAAACCCTTCAAGCGACTATTACGCCGAATATGTCCATGACATTCGTGTCTGTCGGACCCGTCTCGATCAATCCACTGTACTTCGCGAAGAACGAATTGGAATCGTTCCTCCGAAGATAATCTTCAACCGCGCGCTGCTTGTCGGAAATTCCGTCCAGCGTTTTGACGGAACCAAAAGCTCCGGCGGCGTCGCTGTTACCATCTTTCCCGTCGGTCCCAAATGAAAAAAAGGTAGATCGATCGAGCCTTGTTCCATTCATTTCCAAATCCAACGCCTGCGCGAGCGCGGATAGCACGAGGTGCTGGTTCCTCCCTCCCCTTCCTGCACCGCTAACCTTCACCGTCGTCTCACCGCCGATCAGTACGATAGCCGGGGTCGGAACGGGCAGCTCATCTTTTTCTATCGATCTCGCAATAGACACAACCGCCTTCGCCGCCTCGTCTGCGATGCCTTCCCAGAATCTAGTTAGCACAATGGGATTTAGGCCATCCTCTACGCACGTCTTTCTTGCGGCATCGAGAGCATTACGGTTCGACGCAATCACTTTAGCTGTGCACTCACTCGGTAAGGGTTCGCAGCGAATCTTCTCTTCCCTTCGAAGAGCAGCGGGCACAGCTTTGGGCATGCGGTCAACAAGACCGCTCTCTTCGAGGAATCTCAATACATCGCCTGGGGTCGACTCGTCTGCAACTGTCGGCCCGCTGGCAATGGAGGCGAGATCATCTCCAACAACATCCGAAATAATCAGCGAGAGCTTTTTCTTACCCGGCGCTGCAGCGGATAATTTGCCTCCGCCAAGACGTGACAAATGCCGCCTGACAAGATTTACCTTCTCGATAGGCACACCATTTTCAAAAAGGAGCTTCATCACAGAGTTCGCGTCGGAGAGGCTGACGCCTTCAACCGGAACAAATACCGACGCGCTCCCGCCGCCTGATATCAGGAAAATGATGAGGTCGTCCGGATAAGCGCTCGCGACGAGATCGAGAGCCGCCCTCCCGGCACGAACGCTTTCTTCGTCCGGGATCGGATGACCTGTCTCGTAAAACTCAAAGCCGTCGACGCCAATGTGCTTTTTGACAGACGAAGCGATGATGCCGCTAACGCGGCCCCCCAATTCTTTTCTTACTTCGTGCGCCATCGCTTCGGCGGATTTACCTATGGCCACGCAACGAACACCCGATCCAGATATTAGATCTACACGACTTCCGAAAGCGTTAAGAGTGCCGGAAACAAGCTGAAAGCCGTCCTTGAAAAGAGACGAAGGTCTCGCTGCGTCGACGGCGCGTTCGACAACCCTGCGGATGAGCGCTTCGACCGGGGCGTCTTTCCTGGATTTCATTTGCTGGAGATCTTAAGTAGGCCAATCCTGCCACTATATGATTCGATATCTTTGACCGGATTATGAGAAGTTGAAAAGATGTACAATGGATACAGCCGATTGAAAATTTTCATCGCGAGTGCCAGCAGCTTGGTTGACAAGATAACAGGGTCTGATTTATCCAACTCCTTTCCGAAGATGAGATAGTCGACTCCGTTGAACTTGGCCATGTCTCGCCTCGCATTGAACTTCTCAGCTATCGGCTGAGTCCCGCTGTGAAGTTCATAAGCGGAAAACTCACTGTTTATCTTGTAGCGTTTACACGCGTCCAGAAAATTCGCTCCATAGTTGGCGAGGTTTTCTTCGAACCGCCTGTGCCCATCGTTTTTTTCGTTGTTGACGAAGGAACCGAGTTCGATGCCGTTTCGGTCCAGATACAGAAAAAGCTCGGAACCCCACTTCGTTTTGCCGAACCTGATGAGAAAGAAATCCTTGTATGGTTTCTTCGCGAACCGCATATCCCGATTAAGTCTTACCAGAGTCCGGTTAAACTTCGGTTCCGTGTCAAAAGTTGGATCGATAAACTTAATGAAGGGCCCAATCGAGTTCACGAACGCGCGCGCTGGTTGCATGAGATACTCTTCGTATTCATCTCTGTGCGAACGGAACCACGTCACGGAGTTGTGTTTGTACAGCTCAGCGAAAAACGTGAAGGTCTCCTTCCGAAAACCTTCGAAATCAGGCTGGGGGACGACCGGAGCTGATTCTCCTATTCTGCTCCCTGCCGACGGTATGGATCGTTTCATTTCCTGAGTTTGTCCGCGAGGTAGGATGAAATCTGCGATGACGTCACACGCTCCTGCTGCATTGAGTCTCTTTCTCGCACGGTCACTGTCTGGTCTTGTAGGGTTTGCGAGTCGACCGTTACGCAGAAAGGCGTTCCCACCTCATCCTGCCTCCTGTATCTTCTACCAACCGCACCGCTGTCGTCATAGAAGACACGGTATTGGAAGCGGAGGTCGTCTTCAATCTTGTGCGCGATATCCTGCATTCCGTCTCGATTCACGAGAGGAAGTATTGCAGCCTTCACAGGCGCGAGACGCGGATGGAGTTTCAACACAACGCGAGTCTCGACTTTTCCGTCCGCGGTCGGGGCTTCTTCTTCACGATAAGATCCCGTCAGGAAAGCCATGAAGGAACGGCTGGCACCAGAGGAAGTCTCGATGACAAACGGTGTGAACTTCTCCTTGCTCTCTTCATCGAAATACTTCATCGCTTTTCCGGAATACTCTTCATGTCTTGACAGGTCGTAGTTGGTCCGGTTATGAACCCCTTCTATCTCGCCCCATCCGAACGGGAACAGGAACTCAATGTCATACGCGTCCTTGGCATAGTGCGCGAGCTTCTCCTTGGGATGTTGATGCCACCTCAGCTGTTCCTTCGACATGCCGAGACCGATGTACCAGTTCATCCGTTCGCCTCTCCAGTATTCAAACCACTCATCGTCGCTTCCCGGCTTGACGAAGAACTGCATTTCCATCTGCTCGAACTCTCTGGTGCGGAACAGGAAGTTCTTAGTGTTGATCTCGTTTCGGAAGGCCTTCCCTATCTGCGCAATCCCGAAAGGAAGTTTCTGCCGCGACGAGGCGAGAACATTTTGGAAATTAACGAATATTCCCTGAGCCGTTTCGGGACGGAGGAAAACCGCCGCCGAAGAGTCCTCAACGGGCCCCACAAATGTCTTGAACATTAGGTTGAATTTCCTCGCCTCGGTGAAAGTCCCTTTGTTACCGCAGTTCGGACATGAAATCATAGGCACAAGCTTCGCCGCCTGCTGGTCGGACTCGAGAAGCTTTGAGAACTCTTCAAGTATGAATTCGTCTTTCTGCTGGCCTCCAAACTTTTCGGGGTCCAATTCACGCAGAAGCTCCTTCTTCTTCTTCAGTGAAAGCTCGTCCAGCAGTACGTCTACCCTGTACCTCGCCTTGCACTGTTTGCAATCGACCATCGGGTCAGTGAAGTTTTCGACATGGCCTGAAGCTTCCCAGACTCTCGGGTGCATGAGTATCGAAGCATCCACCCCCTCGATATTGTCGCGTAGCGTCATCGCTCGCCACCATTCGTCCTTTATATTTCTCAGGAGTTCGACACCCATGGGACCATAATCCCAGCAGCCGTTCAAACCGCCGTATATTTCGCTCGACTGAAAAACATAGCCCCGCCTTTTAGCGAGTGATACAATTTTATCAAGTGTTACTTCGTTCTTGCCAGGTAATGCCATCTCGAATTCACTTTTTTAGTCAATATATGAAATGGGACCGAATTGACAAAGATAGCGACGATGGAGCGTCGGGTTATTTTGGATAAACCTTGCTCATAAATATGGCAATATGATCCGGAGGATCCCACGCCCTAAAAGCGATTAGGTATAAAGGCAAATGTCCCCGGCCGGCTGCCCGAAATTGGCACAAATCGAAAAGAGGAATTGGAGCATTGCAAGGATTGCCTACAAGATTAATCGCGCGATGAGCCGAGTTCTTCATTCTTGGATGAAAGCAGCCCGCCACGAAGAGCAGGATCCGGTAAGACTTTCCCAGACTTGCGGGCCC
>JAJYGB010000281.1 GCA_021785235.1 Bacteroidota bacterium | reverse complement strand
CATGATCTACGCCATGTTCGGGCGGAAGCACAGGAAAATAGCGAGGACGTTCTTCTTCATCATACTGGCAGTCGGATTACTGGGACTACTCCCGCTCGTCGGATTAGACACGGGGTTTGGCTGGACGGGATGGCTTTTCTGGTGCGCCATTCTGTTCTTCGTGATAAAGCTTGACCACCCGCCAGTAATGGACGACACTCCGCTTGACAGAAAAAGATTGATCGTGGGATGGATTACGATACTTATTTTCGTCGTTTGCTTTTCGCCAACACCTTTCACCATATCATAAGGGGTTATTTTGAAGAAAGCATTTCTCATCGTTTGTCTCAGCCTGACTGTCGCGGCTTGTCAGAAGGCCGACAACGTAGTGATTGACACGTCGCAACCCGTCACCGTGGAATTGAGCTTTTTCAGCGGCGACAGCGTCGATATCGCGCAGTACATCAATAAACCGGCGGCCCAGCTAGTCCTGAGGGATAGTTTCAATGTCGTTGTGAGCTCACCCGGCAACTTCAATTACCTTCAGGTTATTGTCACGAACGATTCGGGCACAGCGATCGGGTCGGGCCAGTTTTCAGAGATAACCGACAGCACCGTAAGCGGATCCGTCCTGATCACACCTACCATGGTTTACGTGGGCGACCTGACTTACACTTTTACGGCTTATAACAAGCTGGCAGCGCCTGGCAATTCCGTTTCGAGAGTGCTAAGACTCTTCAACTCGCAAAACCATCCGCCAGTTATCGATAGTGTATCCGCGCCCGACTCCGTAAAGATCGACAGCACCGAGACGACTGTTTTCAGCCTTTATGCCACCGCAAGCGACCCCGACGGGTTGAATGACCTGAAGTCTGTGTATTTCGACACGTTCAAACCTAACGGGGCCGCGTCGAGCGGAAATCCTTTCGCCATGTACGACGATGGCGGCGCGAGCGGAAATATTGCGGATGGCGACTCCGTGGCGCATGACGGCATTTACACGCTCACTATTCAGCTTCCTCCGTTAAGTGCCCCGACTCCGCCGGCATTAGGAACATACACCTTCAAGTTCTACGCTGTGGATCGCTCCGGCGCCGTCAGCGCCCCAGTCACACATGATATCAAGGTTTACAGATGAAAACACTCCTCGCAATTTCCGTTGTTCTTGCCGTCTCAAACGCGTTCGGCCAGAACGTCATGCGGACGTTCAAGCTTGATTCAGTCCTGACTCAATCGAACCCCTCGAGCAACGCAGTCAACCAAATACTCGTGAGCAATGGGACGGTCTACCTCGTGACCAACAAGGGTTTGAACGTCTCCAGTGACGGTGGCTCGACCTTCCAGACCAACTGGGGAACAAGCGGGCCGACGGGAATGGGTACCAATGCCATCGCCGTAAAAGGCGACACCATCGTCGTTGCCGTTTCCACGACGCTCGATCAGGGCGGCGAATCTCTGCCCGTTGGGCAGGGACTCTACGTTTCTACGGACAACGGGACCACGTGGACTCATCATCCGCAAAGTATTGATTCGACTAACGATACAACCGTCGCGTTCGGCAGAAACATGTTGAAAGCTCTCCCCGTCACGGTCGACGTACAGAACATCACCTGGTCGATGGCGTTCTACGGAGGGTATCTTTATACGGCCAACTGGGCCGGCGGTTTAAGAAGAAGCAGCGATCTCCGAAAGACATGGCAGAGAGTCGTAATCCCGCGGGATTACCTGGATTACATCACACAGGACAGCACTTACTCATTCCAGCTTTCGGTCCAATCCGGCAGGTACACTACGGAGACAAACTACAGCCAGCTTCTGTTCTCATTATACTCTGACGGCGACAGCGCGCTCTATATCGGCACCGCAGGCGGAATCGATAAGACTACCGACAACGGGTATTCCTGGCATAAGTTCAGCCATCAGAATAATCCCGGCATCTCCGGCGACTTCGTTGTGTCAATTGCGGCGCAGAATTACGGAACCGTTCATAATATCTGGGCGGCGACTGTAAACGCTAACGATTCGAGTGAAGTGCCTGCCTTAAGCTACACAAGCGACGGCGGCACCACATGGCACCACATAATGAGCGGACATTTCTTCCACAACGTTGGTTTCAACGGACAGGTAGTATACGGCGCTTCGGACGACGGTCTCTTCAGGACACCAGACTTCGGCAAGACGGTCGACGTGACGACAACTATCTTCGACGCGTCGAATAGCCAATCGATATTATCCAAGGCGTTCTATTCCGTAAACTCGGTCGGTGATACTATTTGGCTCGGAACAGGAGATGGAACCGCCATCGGAGTCGACCCCGGGACCGGTTTCGTTCAAGACAAGTGGCGGGTATTAAGGGCTTTCACCCCGATCGGCTCTGCGAACACGACCTACTTCTATCCCAATCCGTTCTCGCCGAACCTTGATATTGGAAGGGTTCACTACAGCATCAAGAAACCCGGCAGCACCGTGACGATCAGGATTTACGATTTTTCCATGCACGTCGTTCGGACACTATTGCAGAACGCGCCGCGACCGACCGGCGAAGCTGACGACCCCTGGAATGGCACCGACGACACCGGGAAGCTTGTCGATAACGGGGTTTACTTCTACAGCGTAGCCATCAATGGTGAAAGCCCGATTTGGGGAAAGATTATGGTGATCAGATGAAGAACATAATTCTGAGCTTATTGTTCTTGTGTTCCACCGCCTTTGCACAGAGCTACCCGGGAAGTTTTTCGAGAATCGGCCTGAACGCCAAGGGGATGGCCCTCGGCAATTCAATTTCAGCGATGTCCGACGGGAACGTTTACACTTACTACAACCCCGCCCTTGCGTCCTTCCAGCAAGGAGGAGATGTGTCCGGCTCCGTGGCGCTTCTGTCACTCGACAGGCAACTCAACGTGATTACGTATACTCAGGGCCTGAAGCCGACCGCAGGCATGTCTGTTGGACTAATAAACGCGAATGTCTCGAACATTGACGGCCGCGACGCGGACGGAGTACACACATCCAATCTCTCGACAAATGAGTACCTTGCATTCTTCAGTTTCTCCAACCAATTCCTCCCCGGCTTCTCACTCGGAATGAGCTTGAAGATGTATTATTACAATCTGTACTCCGGATTGAGTGCTACCGCTTTGGGATTCGACTTCGGCGGGTTATACAGGTTGACAGACGCACTTTCGATTGCCGCCGTGGTGACAGACATCGGGGTTCAGTACCACTGGGATTCATCCAAACTTTACGGCACCGACGGTTCGAATTTCATATCGCCCTTTCCCCATATACTCAAGATCGGCGCGTCATACGATCTGCCGATAATAAACTCGTGTGTCACGGCCGAATATGATGCCGCGCCGGGCTCGCTGAAAGGCGTCAGGGCCGGAATTGAATACGCCCCGCTTGCGATACTCGCGCTACGGGCGGGTATTTCAACCTCGAACGAGCTCCACCTGGGAACGGTTGTGACCCCGTCGTTCGGATTCGGAGCAAAGATTGGATTCCTTGACTTTACACCCGAGATAAATTACGCTTATGTGTCTGAACCGTACAGCCCGTACGGCATACAGACAATTTCATTAATGTTCGGATTCTAAGAGATATGAAATCAACGATTGTGGCCCTAGCGGCTGTTTTGACAATATCATCGCAGGCTTATTCCCAGGCGGGAAGCGCCGGCTTTCAGATCCTGAGGCTCGGTTATTCCGCCCGCGACCTTTCACTCGCCACGTCCGCGGACGCGCTTACGAGCGAGCCGATCGCTGTGTACACGAATCCTGCAGGCCTTGCCGCCGGCGAGAATTCCGACCCGACAAGCCTGATCTTCATGCTGACACACAGGACATACATCGCAGGAACCACGATCGATATGTTCGGCACAAGGTTCCAGGCAGGAAGCATGTCGTTCGGCACAAGCCTCCTGCTGTCAAGCGTACCCGACATCCAGCTCAGGACTGTACCCGGAGATCCTCAAGGCACATTTTCGGCGAAAGATTTTGCCTTCGCGGCAGGAGCGGCGAGGAGGTTCGGCCGCCTCGACATTGGCGTCTCTGCCATGTACCTGTACGAGAAACTTTTCATATATGAATCAAGCGGTTACGCATTCAATGCCGGAGCCACTTACTCGATTGCCGATAATATCCGGCTCGGACTCGCGGCCGGTAACCTCGGCACCTCTTCCGCGATGATCTCCCAAAAGATCGCGCTTCCCGCTTTTCTGCGCGCCGGAGGAAGTTATACGGCGCATGTGGACAACAATTTCGCGTTGACCGGTTTCGCGGGCGTCGTGACGTACAAGTCCGGAGGTGTGACTCCCAGTATTGGCGCGGAGCTGAGCTACGAGAAAATCCTCCAGCTGCGGTGGGGCTACGCTTCCGGAGGCGATCTTACGGGTGTCTCTTTCGGCGCGGGCATTCACTATGGATTCCTCCGGCTCGATTACTCGTACGTCCCGATGAGGCTCGATTTCGGCAACAGCCAGACTTTCACACTCTCATTCCTTCTCTGAGATGTCCAGAGGACCTTTCGAACTCGATGTCCTTATCATCGTCAGCTCGGATCCCCGGTACGATACAAGAAGCACAAAATTCCTGAAGTCCCTCACCGACGCCGGATATAAGGCCAGGGTCGTCGGTGTATGCAGCGACGGCGAACCCGGCCGTACGGATGATCTGGTGCGCGTACCCGTAAATGCCAAAGGAGGCAAAAGTTTCTTCATCCAGTTCTACCAGCGGGTCATACCTGAAGCGCTCAGAACCCGGTCGAAGGTCGTCATCGCCGGTGACCTCTTCTCACTTCCCCCCGCGATAATCAACAAATGCCGTCATTCAGGCAAGTCCGGTCGCGTCAGGTTGATTTACGACTCCAAGGAGCTCTACGAAGAACTCCCCAGCCTCAAGCGAAAGGGAAGCAGTTTCCTCTTCTGGAACCTTATCGAAAAGAGTTCCATAAGATATGTCGATTCGGTATTCACGGTTAACAAGTCTATCGCCGATATACTGCGAACGAAATGGCATCTCCCCGTAACTATCGTAATGAACGTGCCTGATCGGAACGCACCACCGGATTATGCGAAATCGTCAGAGAAGATAACTCTGGCCTTTTCCGGCGGCCTGCAGCCCGGTCGAGGCCTGCAGAAGCTTATAACGCTCATGAGGCTGCTGCCGGATCGTTACGAACTCCGGATTATCGGCGACGGAATGCTTAGGCAAGAGCTGGCAAATCTGGCATCGTCATTGAATTTGGATAAGAGGGTACATTTTGTGGGTCGAGTCAAAAACGAGGAAGTCGTCGCCGAGCTTTCCAGGGCCCATCTCGGCATTTACCTGATGGAGAACGCGGGCCTCTGTCACTATCTTGCGCTTCCGAATAAGTTTTTCCAGTTCATCTCTGCCAGGCTCCCCGTTATCGTCCCGAAATTTCCCGAGATGGAGCGTATAGTGGACAAATACGGAATCGGTGCCGCCATCGACCCGGAGAACCTGCAAGAAACCGCCCGGAAAGTCATGGAATTGACAACCGATCCTGAATTGTACAAGACACTTAGTGCACACTGCGATAAAGCGGCCGAGGAATTAAACTGGGAAGTTGAGAAGGAAGGCTTTCTTAGGGCAGTAGGGGAGCTAGTTTAGGAGGCCGTATTTCTTCCGCCGCTCCCAAAGCGTCTTGCGCGTAACACCGAGTTGTTTTGCCGTTTCCTCAAGATTGAAATTATTCCATTCCAGGACTTTTTTCAGGTATTCACCCTCCACCTGATCCAGCGAAAGGCCTTTTGGAAGGTGGAGCCCATCCTCGCCGGCGGCAGTCTGCGCAATTGTCGACAACGCTATCTCGTCGCCGTCTATAAAATCCTTTTCCGCGAATATCATCGCCCGCTCAACGACATTGCGCAGCTCGCGGACGTTGCCGGGCCAGTTGTGAGACAGTAATTTCCGTTCCGCGGAATTCGTGAAACCCTTCACGTGCTTCTTGAACTTCGCGTTGAAGTCTTCAATGAACTTTCGCCCGATCAATATCACGTCCTTGTCACGCTCACGCAACGGGGGGACTGTAATGGATACCACGTTGATCCGGTAGAAAAGGTCGCTTCTGAATCGACCGGATGACACATCAGCTTCCAGGTCAGAGTTTGTCGCCGAGACAACTCTCAGGTCAACCGGGATCTCTTCAAGGCCACCGACCCTTCTGATACGCCTGTTCTCGATGAAGGAGAGGAACTTCGACTGAAGACCGAGATCCATACTGGTAATCTCATCGAGGAGTACCGTTCCACCGCTGGCGACTTCGAGGAGTCCCTTCTTGGAGTTCTTTGCATCGGTGAACGCGCCCTTTTCGTAGCCGAAGAGTTCAGCTTCCAGAAGGTTTGAAGGCAGCGAGGCGCAATTTATTTCGAGGTAGCGCTTGTCAGCGATCGGGCTTGTATAATGGATCACACGCGCGACCAGGTTCTTCCCCACGCCGCTTTCGCCCCGTAACAATATGACGGCTTCGGCGACCGGCGAAAGGCGCTTGATCAGCGTCCGCATCGAGTTTACCGGTTCACTCTCGCCGATCAGGTTGTCGAATGAGTAGCGCGACTTGAAGCCCGATTTAATCTCGTCGACCTCGGTCCGGAGGCGGCCAACTTCCAGCGCCCGGCCGATCGCCAGCTTCAGCTCGTCGAAATTAATGGGCTTAGTGAGGTACTCGAATGCCCCGGCCTTCATGGCCCGGACGGCAGTATCCACCGCGGCTTTCGCCGTGACGAGTATGACCGGCATTGAGCGCGATAACCCCCGCAGCTTTTCTATGAGCTCGATGCCGTCCATGTCGGGCATCATGACGTCGCTTACGATAGCGTCGGGATATTCTGCTTTAATAGCTTCTATGAGAGCCGTCGGACGATTGAAGAACTTCATGTTAAACTGCTCGTTTCGCATTCCGTACTTCACGAGCTTGATGATGTTCTCGTCATCGTCAAGGAAGTAAA
>JAJYGB010000039.1 GCA_021785235.1 Bacteroidota bacterium | reverse complement strand
ATGCGCGACAAGGAAGGAAAGATAGCAGGCGTGTTCCAGCTGCTGAACAAGCGAGAAGGCGCCTTCACGCACGAAGATGAGATAGGGATAAACGCTCTTTCTGTTCATGCCGCGCTCGCCGTCGAAAAGGCCCGTCTTTACGAGGAAGAGCGCCACAAAATAGCGCTCGAAAAAGATCTCTCCGCGGCCCACACCGTGCAGATGGGACTCCTTCCGAAGCAGATCCCTTCGACCGATGGCTACGAGTTTTTCGCGGACTCTATCCCGGCGAAATCTGTCGCCGGCGATCTTTATGATTTCATACAGCTCGAGAGCGACAGGGTCGCTTTTTCTCTTGGCGATGTGTCGGGGAAAGGGATGCCCGCGGCGCTACTAATGGCGAATGTGCAGGCAAGCATCAGAGCGTATTCGAGACTAAATCCCGATCCCGGACAATGCGTCGCGCAATCGAACAATCTACTTTTCAGTTCGACAGCGCCCGACAAGTTCGCGACGTTATTTTATGGCGTTCTTGACGCGAGAAAGAATTTCTTCACCTATACTAACGCCGGCCATGAAGAGCCGCTCTTCTTCCATAAGGGAAAAAGCGCACACCGTTTAAAGGCGGGCGGTGTTCCGCTCGGAGTGGTGGAAGACTTTCCCTTCCAAAGCGAGGAGATGGAAGTCCATAAAGGCGACGTACTGGTGGTCTGTTCAGATGGGGTTCACGACGCAGTCAATTCAGGAGGAGAAAGATTCGGTGCCGAGCGGGTTGAAGCCCTAGTGAAGAAATCTCTCAGCTTATCCGCAGCGGAGATTGCAGCCAGGATTTTTGAAGAGGTCAACGCTCACGTCGCGGAGACTCCGCAATTCGACGACATGACTCTTCTAGTAATGAAACGGTCAAAGTAGTAGAGATCTTTTCCCACCCACCTCCCTGGCAGCCAGCCGCTGCCTGGATTTAAACATTTCACCGTCCACAAGACCCTGCGGGAGTTCCACGGATACCTCCTTGCAGTATTCCGCATTACCTTATTGGGATATTAATGTGCGGAAGAAGCAAATAGATCCACGGAAAGAAATTGTTCTCTCTGTTGTACTCTGTGCAATTGTTTAGCTTCTGCCTGGGGTTGAACATTTTGCAGCCCACATGACCCTTCGAACTCTGTAACCCTTTTGGTACTAAACGGATGTCAGGCGGCATTGCTCCTGTCGGCAACTGCAAAGCGTTGCCTGGTCGCCTCGTAATCGTATGCCGGCTTTATTTTCTTGCTGATGAGCAAATAAGCGATAGCGGCCGCGATCACGACCGTCGTGCCGACTCCGGCTTCAGGACCATACCTTCCACCCGTAAGCCAATAGGGACCGTAATCCGTCGGAACGAATATCGTCCTGTTCGTGAGCAATCCGCTGACAGGAAGCGAAAGAAAGAAACTCTGCACCAGATTCCACGAGAAGTGCATTCCGAATGGGAAATAAAGCGCGCGAGTCTTCAAGTATGCCAGAGAAAGCCAGACTCCAGCAAGCATCGTGTTCAGCGTCGACAGAAAATCCGCGGAAGGGTTTGCCAGGTGCATCGCACCGAAAAAAATCGACATGAGGATCGTCGCGCCAACGGCCCCAGTCCCATCAATCAATGCCTGGAATGGATAGCCCCTGAAAACCAGCTCTTCGCCCATCGCAAAAAAGCCGAAGAAGATGAAACTCAATCCGAAGTTTCTAATCACGAGAAGCCAATTCTGCCCTGGCCTGATGTTCAACTTGATGGCACCAGCCGCCAGCTCAACTCCGCCGACAGCCCCAATCATTACCGCGCCAATCAGAAATCCGAGAAGCAACTCTTTCCAGATCTTGCCGTGATAAGGAATCCCGACGGAGACGAATCTTCGTCTGTCAACGAACCTAATGAGAAGGTACGTTGCGATGATCACGTCGATGTAAAAGAGGAAATAGAAAGATTGTATCGGTACAACGCCCGTCAGCTTGGCCAGGATAGCGGAGATGTAGTAAATCGCGATTATGGCTACGAGAAAAAGTGTTACTCTCCATCCGCTCCGCAGGTAGTGCTCAGAATCCAGCAGGAGATTATTCTTCGGCGCGAGCTCCTCAGAACGTCTCTTGACGATGATAACCGCGGCGAGAGCAAATATTCCAAGTACTAGACCGGACAAAAACCAGTACCCCTGGTCGCGTCGCTTACGATCCGCTACCGCAGAAGAGGCAAAGGCACAAGTTGCCTGGTATAGGGCAATGAGAAGCCAGTATCGCAAGAAGAAATCGGGGATATTCATTCAACACTCCGCGGAAAAGGAGTAACCAAGCCCGCCCGCATCGTTGCTTGCTGCGGAAGAATTTGGAAAGTCATTTCAGTCAAGATGATAGCGATATTCACACAACCGCCCCTGAAGCGGCTTGCCTCCGTCGCATTGATGTTCCACGACCTCTTCAGTCTCTTCGTTCTTCAGAATGCCTCTTGTCGGGTGCGTTCCTGGGAGTATTCAATATTTGTTTGACCTCGTCAAGAATCTCCTCTTCCCTGCGGCGTTCTTTCTTCTGTTCGTGGTACTCACGGTAGATCGCGAACCCGCCAAGGATCCATATAAGCACCGGTACAGACGTGAAGACCACCTTCGCCGCCGTCGGAGCCTGGCTGTTAAAGAGGACGTAGAACGCGATGAGCATGAAAATCAGCGGCGCGAACCACGCCAGGAATATTACTCTGTTCGTTTTCATTGTATCATCACCCCGGCGGCCATTTCATCTGCCTGCCGCCTAATAGATGAAGGTGTATATGACTGACCGTCTGGCCGCCATCGGCTCGGCAGTTCCAGACCAGCCTGTAACCTCTTTCGGAAATAGAAACTTTCCTGGCCACATCGACCGCCGTGGCCACCATCTTCGAAACCAGATTAGTGTCGGCAACCCACTCCATTTCTGCGAGGCTAGCCACATGTTTCCTCGGGATGATAAGGATATGTGTCGGAGCGGCGGGATGGACATCCCTGATGGCAAACACGTCTCCGTCTTTGAAGATGAAATCTGCCGCCGCCTTACCTTCCGATATGTCGCAGAAAATGCAGCTCATTAGCTTAGGTTCTCTTGGAACTCCAATTTCTCATCAAAGTCAATTTGTCGGTTGGAATTTGACGACTTCTTCTACCACAGCGTTCACTATCTCTTCCTCTTTCACGCGGCGGATGACTTCTCCTTTTCGGTAGAGTATGCCGACTCCCTTTCCGCAAGCGACACCTATATCCGCTTCGCTCGCTTCGCCGGGACCATTAACGACGCATCCGAGTATCGCGATCTTCACTGGTTTCTTTATGCCGGCAAGGCGCTCTTCAAGCTGTTTCGTGATCGAGAAGAGATCCACCTCTAGCCTCCCGCATGTCGGGCAAGCGATAAGTTCGACGTTTCGCGTCGCGAGACCTAGCGAGCGCAAAATCTCTTTTCCAACCTCGACCTCTCTCACCGGGTCGTCCGTCAGTGAAACTCTTATAGTGTCGCCAATACCTTCCGCGAGCAGAGTACCGATCCCGATCGACGACTTTATCGTGCCTATTCTCGTTGGGCCTGCCTCGGTTACTCCGAGATGAAGCGGATAGTCTGTCCTTTCCGCTATGAGCCGGTAAGCGGCAATCATCAGGCGGACGTCGGTTGACTTGACAGAGATAATAACGTCGTGAAAGTCATTCTCTTCGCAGATATTGACGTGCCGCATCGCACTTTCGTAAAGCGCTTCGGCCGTCGGGTAGCCGTGCTTTTCAAGAATATCCTTCTCAAGCGAGCCCGAGTTCACCCCGATCCTTATGGGCACCTTTCTTTCTTTCGCGAGGGAAAGGACTTGCCGGATCCTGTCCACACTTCCAATATTGCCGGGATTCAGTCTGACCTTTGCCACCCCTCCCTCGAGGGCTTTGATGGCAAATATGTGGTTGAAATGTATATCCGCAACTACAGGGATGGGCGACTGCTTGACGATCTCCCCTATCGCTGCCGCCGCTTCCTTGTCGTTCACCGTGACGCGTACGATATCGCTTCCCGCGTCTGCCGCTTCGACAATCTGCTTGACTGTCGCGTCCACATCGGAGGTTTTCGTCTTCGTCATGGTCTGGACGGTGATAGGGGCCCCGCCTCCCACGGGGACTTTACCTATGAACACCTTTCTGGACTTACGTTTCGGCTGATTGAAATTCAACGGCAGCTCCGGAGATGGCGGGTTTACCCGTTCCGTCTGATTCGAAATTACTGGCAGCTCTATCATCGTATCCTCTCTCGTATCTATGTCAAAAAGCGGGTTGACCGCTCTCTAAAAACTAATTTAACTTCTTACTGGCATTGAATAAAACTTTCTTTTCGTCTTCAGTCAGCGAGTCATATCCGGACGCGCTTATCTTGTCCAGAATCTCGTCGAGCTTCGCCTGGCTGAAACCGCCTTCATCGTGAACTTCCCGGCGCGGCTTCACCTCCCTGAAATTGACATCCGTAATAACGTTGGTATCTGAATATTTCTTCTTCGGCCGAATCTTGCTTGTCAATGCTTCCTTTTGCTTCGACATGAAATCGGAAAGTCTTCCAAAGGAAGGAACTGACCTCCGATAGTAAAGAAGGTATATGAACGCGACGAACGCGCCGCCTAGGTGGGCGAAGTGCGCTATTCCATCAGAGGTGTTCATGACACCGTTGAACAACTCCATCGCGATGAAAAACGCCACGACATATTTTGCCTTTATCGGGAAAAGAAACGCGATGTAGACCGGCACTTCTGGGAAAAGCATTCCGAAGGCGAGGAGGACGCCGTAGATGGCTCCCGATGCACCGATCGTCGGCAGCGGTGTCGTGAAGAGTGGGGTGAGGAGTATGTTTGATATCCCGGCCCCGATTCCGCAGATGAAGTAGAAAGTCAAAAACCTGCGGGTCCCCCAAAGATTCTCCAGCTCAACTCCGAAGAACCAGAGCGCCAGGAGATTGAAGAATATGTGGAAGAAACCGCCGTGAAGAAAAAGGTAGGTTACCAGTTGCCAGACCAGGAACCCCTGACCAAGAGGGTAAAGCGCGAAGAGTCTGAAGAAAACATCGTACAGATATACATGCCCGATTCGCAGGCCAAGCTGCAGGAAGAGCTGAAAGAGGAAGACCGCCGAAGTAGAGATGAGGAGAAACTTCATCCCTTTCGGAAAGAATCTGAAACTCGACGGAGGCGTATAGTATCCCGAATAATTCGTATAGTAACTCATATTTCCTTCACCTTACTCAACACCTATAAACCTCCGTCTGTTTCCATTTTAATCATTTATTGTTGAGTGCTGCAACACCTGGGAGCACTTTTCCTTCGAGGAATTCGAGGGAGGCGCCGCCGCCCGTCGATACGTGCGAAACCTGTTTTTCCAGGCCGAATTTCGCTATTGCCGCCGCGGAATCTCCTCCGCCTACGATAGTAGCCGCGCCTTTTTTTGTGGCAACAACAAGCGCATCGGCTATCGCCTTTGTTCCGGCCGCGAAGTTGTCCATCTCGAACACTCCCATCGGCCCATTCCAAACGACGGTCTTCGAACTTGCAATTTCCTTGCTGAAAAGTTCGATGCTCTTCGGACCGATATCCATGCCAACCCAACCCTGCGGTATCGAATCGACACTAACCACCTTGCTGGCAGCAGTGTTCTCGAATTTCTCCGCGACGACGCAGTCCACCGGAAGCAGGAGCTTCGCCTTCCCGCTTTTCGTTTTAGCCAGGAGTTCCTTCGCGAGCTCGAGCTTGTCGGCTTCGAGTATCGAATTACCGATTTCCTTTCCCATCGCCTTCAGGAACGTGAACATCATTCCGCCGCCGATGATGAGCGCGTCGACTTTGCCAAGAAGGTTGTTGATAACGTCAATTTTCCCTGAGATCTTCGCGCCGCCAATAATCGCGACGTAAGGACGGTTCGGGTTCCCGACAGCCTGAGAAAGGTACTTTAATTCCTTTTCCATCAAGTAACCGCCGACGGCGGGCTTTCGTATCGATCCTTCGGAGAGAAACTTCGTGACCCCTTCCGTGGACGCATGCGCGCGGTGAGCGCTGCCGAACGCGTCGTTAACGTAAATCTCGCCGAGCGATGCGAGCTGCTTCGCGAATTCCGGATCGTTCGCCTCTTCCTCCGCGTGGAAGCGAAGGTTCTCCAGGAGTACGACATCACCAGGTTTCGCCGATGCAACCGCCGCTTTCGTGGCTTCGCCGATACAATCCGGCGCCATGATCACTTTAGTCGAAAGCAGCTCACCAAGCCTCTTGGCTACCGGCGCCAGCGAAAATTCCGGCTTCGGTTTGCCTTTCGGTCTTCCAAGATGGCTCATTAGAACAGGAATCCCGCCATCTTTCATAATCTTCTTTATGGTCGGGAGAGATTCCACGATACGGATATCGTCCGTAATGTTCTTGTTCTCGTCAAGCGGCACATTGAAATCCACTCTGACCAGAACTTTCTTTCCCTTTACATTTACGTTCTCGATTGTCTTCTTGTTGAAAGTATTCTCCATTTTTCACTCCAGATTAAAGTCAGATTGTTCAACCATTGTTTTGATCGCCCCCAAGCTCACAAAGAAAAACTTGGGGACAGTCCTCGTCTCGCTCTTCAACAAGACCGGCACTCCGCCAGGGATCGCGCCAAATTCGGAAGTCGAAACGACTTGCGCGTTTCCGCGATCGGTCTTTGTGTTGAAATTGCGATCCGTCCTCACCGGTAGAAGTGTGTGAGTGTCAAGCCAAATCTTCCCTCCTCCCACGGCGCTGAGGGAATCACCTTCAGCGTCGACTTTGTAAGAAATCAGGAAGCATACCCGGCCCTCAACCATAACGGAATCAGAATCGAGCGTCGCCGTAAACTCTCGTTTCTTGTCGGCGTGAGCGAGAAATCTTCTCCAGGGGAACGCCATATCGAGATAATAGTCCATCATAGGCTTGTTCAGCCTTCGGGCAAATTCTCTTGCCAT
>JAJYGB010000596.1 GCA_021785235.1 Bacteroidota bacterium | reverse complement strand
CGCCTCGCGCAGCTCATCCTCACTCAGGTCCCTCGAGATGTTGCCGATGTAGATGTTCATCTTTACTCCTCAAAGTTGTTAAATGATAATTTGACACTCCCACGCGTCCGATTGGGAGTGATAAGGGCTAACGAGAAACGAGAATGACCAGTCATGTGGAGGTCGGCGTGAAGAGGATTCAATTCCCTTGAAATCGCTCATGCAGCGTTACGCCTCTAAAGGGGCGCACTTCGACTGATCTCATAGTCAATCCTTATGCCCATGATAAACAATTTGCAGTCAACTAACAAATATTTTTCTTAACAAAGTGAGCGTTGCCTAACCTGTGTCTGCCCCGGCAGCAACAAATAAGATAAAAATTGGTCTATTTTGACTAAATTTAAGGATGAAAAAGAAACCTCTCATTCTCGTCTCAAACGATGATGGAATTGACGCCCCCGGTTTGCACACCCTCGTCAGGTCATTGAAGAGAATTGCACGCGTGACAGTTGTCGCTCCGAGTATCCAGCAAAGCGCCGTTGGACATGCCATAACCGTCAGGACGCCTCTGCGGGCTTACAAGTTTCACAGGAACGGGACCCTCTTCGGTTACGCTGTCGACGGGACACCCGCCGATTGCGTCAAGCTCGGCATCAGGGCCCTCCTCAAGGAGAAACCCAGCCTCGTCGTCTCGGGCATAAACGACGGACTCAACACCGCTGTCAACGTAATCTACTCGGGGACTGTAAGCGCAGCTACCGAAGGGACGATACTCGGCATTCCGTCGATGTCCGTTTCACTTGAGTACACGCGGAACCCGCGCTTCGAGACCGCAGCTAAAGTCGCGGTAATGCTGGCGAAGTTCGTACTTCAGTACGGCCTGCCGGAAGATACGATACTCAATGTCAATGTACCTGCAATCCCGGCGAGCAAGATAAGGGGAATAAAGTACACGCGTCAGGGCCGTTCGCGGTGGGATGACGAGTTCTACCAGAGAAAAGATCCGAAGAACAAGAATTACTACTGGCTCGCGGGAAAGATGCACATCTTCGATCACGATGAGGACGTCGACCAGATAGCTCTGAAGTCAGGATTCGTGTCGGTGACGCCGATACACTTCGACCTGACTCATCACCAATATCTGGAAATGATGCGAATCGAGTGGGGCGAAAAGTTCAAATTGAAATTGTGAGACGCCGTTCGGCGGAGCCGGGGCAAATTGACGGAACACACCGCCATTTTCTGACGAGCCCTCGAGCTCGCAAAGAAGTCACTTTTCGATTTCCGATTATTCCAGGATCCGGATTTCGTGCGTGAAGCCGGCATTCAGCGATCCCGCCACGGAACAATATTTCTCCCGCGAAAGTGATACAGCCTGTTCCGCGTCGGGCCGTTTTACATCGCCGTGAATTATGTATGTGAGGTGAATATTCGTGAACCGTTTCGGGTAGTCTTCCGACCGCTCGGCTGTCACTTCCATCTCGAGCTTCTTCATGCCTGCGCGTTTCTTCTTCAGGATGTTCTCGACGTCTATCGCCGTGCATCCCGCGAGCGCTATGAGCACGAGCTCCATCGGGCGGGTGCCTGCGTCGTGTCCACCGTCCTTCGCTGAAGAATCTACCGTAACCCAGTGATTGGATTCGCCCTTGCCGACATACGTGTTGCCTTCGACTTGCTTCAACTCTATCTTCATTCGACTGCTCCAGCTGTTTCTTATTTTCCGCCGCTGGCAATCAAGAGGCCGAGCACCGCGAAAAATATTGCACTGATTTTCGGGTTACACAAAATCGGACAAGCGCGCAGTGCCTTCGACTCGAAAAATTTGCCGATGAAAAAACCCACTACCGCTCCTGCAACTCCGCCAGCCGCAGCAAGAAGATACCCGTTCATGGCTTGATGTAAGCGTACCCTTCCTCTTCCAGCTTCGCAATGTCGATAACTCCAGCCGGTACAACCCTGCAGCTGCTCAAAACGTCAGATGCCCTGTACCCGAATGCCTTCAGGCTCGTTTCGCACACATGGAATTCCACTTCTCCCGTCGCAACGAGTTTGTCTATCTCTTCCGTGATCTTCCCCGCTTTCTTCTTCAGCAGGAATTTTACGGCAGGTCCGTTGGCGACAACGACCATCCTGATAGTTCCCCTCCCTGAATGCATTTCGGCGCTTTGCATGTTGTGGAGCGCCATTTCGAGGCGAGCGGAATCCGGCGAATCCACATGAAAGAGAATCTTCAGCCGCGGCCCCGGCTGCGCAGCCGCGACTGCGGCTACGAAGAGAATTGCGGATAACGAGGCGAACCCGCGGGCCGGCTTCACTTCTCGCTCGTCAGCTGCTGTATCAGTTGTTCAAAAACAGAGGCCGGCCTGTAACCGATAAAAGAAGCGCGTATGTTTCCCTGCTTATCGATAACGAAAGTTGTCGGTATTCCGCTGATTCCGCCGTAGGCCGAAACGACCTGATCGTCACCCATCATGATCGGGTAGTTTATTCCATAATCCTTCATGAACGGTTTCACAACATCAACGCCGCCGCGGTCAAGTGAGACACCGAGCATCTGGAAACCGTCACCCTTGTACTGCGAGTAAAGCTTGATGAAGTCCGGTATTTCGGCTTTGCACGGTGGACACCAGGTGGCCCAGAAATCGAGCACCACGACCTTGCCTCTGAAGTCGGAAAGCCTCACAGTCTTCCCGTCTGTGGTGGTCAGCGCAAAATCGGGGGCTAATTTCCCGTCACCCGGCGTTTCCATCACAGCGTTCTCCGCAGGTACGTCCTGTGCGGAAGCAGTATTGCCGCTGTTCGGTTTATTCAGGTACACTGCGCCCACGATGAGAGCCACTGCGGCAATCACTGCATAATGCAGATTCTTTTCAATGAAGCTTCTCTGTTTTGCTTTGCGTGCCATATTACTTCACCTCGTCGATTATTTTTCTTATGACTTGTTCCACCTCCGCCGGCGCGCTCCCGAGAGCGACATCCGGAAAGAACTCGGAGATCAGAGTGGGCAGCATGCCGGCTAAAAATCTCTTGCCGTCCCTCTCATACACATTTATCTTACACGGCATCATCAGCCCGATATTTTTGTCGGCCTGCAAAACCGCGTGCGCCAGCCTCGCGTTGCACAACTCTATTATCTTGTATCCGGGGAATTCGAACCCTTTGTCCTGAAGGGTCTTCTGCACGTCATGAACATAAAGAACCTTAAACCCGTTCTCGGCCACTTTTTTCTCTACGCCTTCGACAAGCTCTTCGAACTTGCGATTACTCTCAACGATATAAGCCAGATTCATCACTCTCGCATTCTTCTTTCCTGCTAATTCAACAACTTTCGTAATTTATCTTCAGTCTTTGCGCCGACGAGAAACTCAACTATCTCGTCGCCCTGGAGAACGACTGTGGTCGGCGTAGCCATGACCCCGAATTTCCTCGCTGTCGCCATGTCACGCGAGATGTCGACCTTATGCACCTTGTGTCCGTCCGAGATTAACCTGTCGATGACAGGGGTCTGGTACTTGCATGCCCTGCAGGAAGGTGAATAGAAATAAACCATAGCTCGTCCGCCCGTCGCGATTACCCTGCCGATTTTTCCGCCCATAGGCTCGACTCTCTTCCCCTTGTTTCTCTTGCTTCGCAGTACAACCAGATACTGCATGCCCATGAACGCAATGAAAATTCCGAGAAGGATATAAACCAATATCAACATACTTCAGTCCTCTTTGACCATTCCGAGCGTGAAACCCATCAAACCGCCGTACATGGTACTCACGTACGGGTTGCTGGAAATCGGGCACGTGCCCGTCGAACACCCTATGAAACGATAATAGGCGTAGCCCGCGATTGCACCGACGGCGACGAACACGAGCCTGGTGAGATTTTTCTTCGAGGTGAGCTTTTTGAGTGTCACAGTCCTCTAGGCCTTTTTCGCAACGATCGCATAATAGCGCGGATTGAGAATAACTGCCTTTGTTGCTTTCAACCTGCTTTTGGCAAGGAATGCCTTCACCTCAGCCGGTGTCAGACGCTCTTCAATCGGCGGGCCATAGCGCAAGGACTCCTTTCTCCAGTCTATTATCAGGAGTGTCGCTTTGGGCTTCATTATCCTGCGAATCTCTTTCAGGAACCTGACCGGCTCGTTCTCATGAAGAATTGCGCTTGCAATGACGTAGTCCACCGAGTTCGACTCGATTTCAAATCCATAACCGTCGGTCGTGTGAACAAGCACGACGTTGGATGGCGGGTTCCGTTTTCCAAGCACCGCCAGCATATCTTTGGACGCGTCGACGGCATATGCCACCGCGTCTTTGCCGACAATGCGCGCAGCCGGGATCAGGAAATAGCCGGAGCCCGAGCCGATATCGGCCACCGTCATCTCCCTTTTCAGGCCGAATCTCTTCAGGGTAGTCGAAGGAGGAAGGATTCTTCTCCTGTATGCCGAGTCAAGTCTTTTATGGTGCTTCGCCTCGAATCTATGTCTATGCATTTCCCACTTTCGATTTTTGGTATTCATCTACCATTGCCGCCACCATCTTGTCGGTCAGCGCCATGATGTTGCCGCAGCTGCCGCAGTTGAAATAGAATATGCTCCCACAGCATCCCATCTGCGGCTTCATCAGAGAACCGCATCTCAGGCATTTTTGGTTTCGGAGCGGGTGATTGACGTCGAAGTCCAAATCAGTTTACCGCCTTCAGGACCTCTTCGACGAACCACTGTTCCGGCATCGCGCCTTCGAAGTGGTGGTCCTCGTTGACGACGATCCTCGGCACGCCGCGAACGTTATACTGCATCGCAAGCTCCGGAAACTCCGTCGCTTCGACTCCATCAGCCGTTACGAGATCGCTCGCCATGGCAAACTGATGTGACAGCGTCACGGCATTCGGGCAATACGGGCAGGACGGCGTCACGAACACCTGTATGTGGACGGGTTTAGTGAGCTTCGAAAGCTGCTCCACGGTCTCGGGAGCGAGCTCATGATTGTTCGACCCGACCATTCTGACGGCATTCATCAGCGCGACGAATTCATAACCCGCGGGCAGACCGTAGTAGCGGATTCCGTGGTCTTTTTCTCCCATGACGATGATTGCCGGGGCGCGCTTCACGTCATATTTCTTCGCGAGCTCGTTGTCCGACTCGATATCGTACATTTCAAGCCTGACCTTCTCGATGATTTGCGAGAACTCTTCGAGAACGGTCCGGACTTCCCCGCAATACTGGCAATTCTCGCGCTGAGTGAAGAGAAGGATCTTCACTTCGCTCGTAAGCTCGCCGATCTGTGCTTTGATTTCCGCTTTGTCTGATTCCTGGATGAACGCCATTTTCTTTCCTTAGTTTAATTTTGCAGCCGACCCATTGGAAAAGGCCTTCGCAATCTTCTCGACAATGACCTTTTTCGGTACGGCGCCGATAATCCTGTCGACCATCTGCCCGCCTTGAAAGAATCCGAGCGTCGGAATGCTGAGGATGTTGTACTTTATCGCAATATCCATGTTTTCGTCCGTATTCAGTTTCATCACCTTGAGTTTGCCCTCATACTCCTTTGATATCTCTTCCACCACCGGTGCGACCATTCTGCACGGACCACACCAGGGAGCCCAGAAATCGATGAGTACGGGCTCAGTTGAATTCAGGACCTCATTTTCGAAAGTCCCTGCAGTCGCGTCTTTTATGTTAGCCATATCTGATTCCTTTCGTTCTTTTAGTTAGATGAAATAGAACTCAAATGGTTTCCACTTTTCAACAAAGAAATTCCGGCTTTAGTTTTGAGCAGCGATGCGCTTAAAAAACTCGGTTAGAAGCCTTACGCCGACTCCCGATCCGCCCCGCGGGGAATAATCCGCCGGCTCTTCAAGCATTGCGGTGCCGGCAATGTCGAGATGGACCCACGGATAGTCTCCCACAAATTTCTTGAGGAAGAGAGCTGCCGTGATAGCGCCGGCCCAGCGACCGCCCACGTTCTTCACGTCGGCTATTTCGCTTTTTATCTGCTTCTCGTACTCCTCGAAAATAGGCATTTGCCAGACGCGCTCGAACGTCTTCTCACCGGCCTCTTTCAACTGGGCCATTACGTCTTCGCTCGTCCCGAACATACCGGTCGCATGATGACCCAACGCAACGACACATGCTCCCGTCAGCGTGGCAAGATCGATTATGGCCTTCGGCCTGTAACGCTTGGCGTAATGGAGGGCATCGGACAATATTATCCTTCCCTCCGCATCGGTGTTGTCCACTTCTATCGTTATCCCGGACATCGTCGTGACGACGTCACCCGGCTTGTACGCCCTTCCGCCCGGAAGATTCTCGGTCGAAGGGGCAAGGCCCACGACGTTTACCGGTATCTTCAACGACGCCAGCGCCTGTATGGTCCCGATCACGGCCGCCGCGCCGGACATATCCATCTTCATTTCAGCCATTCCTGCCGACGGCTTGAGAGAAATGCCGCCGCTGTCAAACGTGATCCCTTTTCCCACGATGGCGTACCAGTCTCTGCTGCGCGGATTGCCTTTGTACTCGAGCGTTATGAAACGCGGAGGCCTGGCACTTCCGGAGTTCACGGCAAGAAGTCCGCCCATTTTCAGTTTGCGAATCTGCTTCTCGTCAAGGATCCTCGAGTGGACGTGATATTTTTTTGCCATATTGGCCGCGACGTTTGCCAGAGCTTCCGGATGAATCTCGTTTGCAGGCGCGTTGCACAGATCACGTGTCAGATAAACCGCCCCGCAAGTCAGCTCTGCATCCTTTGCAGCCTTCTTCCCGATCGAGGCTTCGACTCCCGCCAGCGCCACAGTTATCGTATCGACTTTCGAATTCTTACGGTCGAGTGTGAAATACTTGTCGAATTTGTACGCACCGAGGATGGCACCTTCGAGCAGGGAGTGCACGACTTCATAATGACTTGTTTCTTCCGTCACCGAATCGAGTGTGGCCACTATGACGGAAACCGCCTTGGCCAGTTGCGCCGCCCTGATGCCCGCAGCCGCCGCTCTCCTCAACTTCTC
>JAJYGB010000320.1 GCA_021785235.1 Bacteroidota bacterium | reverse complement strand
TTCTCTTCCAGAGGCGCTTTCTCGATATCGTCGAATGACCTGCCGAGGCGGTTCATCTTGAAATTGATTATATCGATTATGTGCCTCAGCCCGACGGGGTTGCTGAGGTAGCTCTCGCGCCATTGCACCTGCTTCGGGGTCAGCTTGTAGCCGTAGTTCTTTCTCCAGTAATCAAGCGTGACGATCTCGAAGAGATTGGGTACTCGCCTGAATGCCGGCTCGGTCTCCGCGTACTTGTCGGGAGCGAGATATTCCAACTTGTTGTAGGTGCTTCCCTGCTTAACCAACCTGGCCTTCTCCGGCGGAGTCTCGAATAACCGCGTTTCGCAGAAGGAGCAATAGTCCTCCTTCTCCTTGACCTCGATCTTCTTCGGATGGATCGTCTGGCTCGTAGAGACCGGCTTACTGCTTCGCCCGGGCACGGCCCACACTTCGGTCCCGGTGAAGGGACTCACCTGCTTCGATGTGCCGTCAGGCATTATGTGATAGTAGTTAGTGTAATCCAATTGGGAATTCTTCCAAGAAAAATACTGCAAAATTTAACGAGAATGCGGAGAAATAGCAACGCGGTGAAACGTGCCATAGCGGGCTATTTTGATCGCGCTAGAGACACTGAGCGCCAAAAGGAATGGGGAAATTGCGGCACGTTGAGACGTCTTTCTTAACTAAACACGACCTCAAGTAGAAAATCCCCGCCGAATCCGCTCATGCGCCAGGATTTGCTCCCCTGTCGACCGACGCATTACTTATTCCATCTTCTTCCCCGGACATTGCAGAGTCCCATCTTTGAAAAACTGAACGCAGTCCGGACGATGCGAAGACGTTTACCTGCCATAGACTCCCCCAGTTCCAAATGCCGGCGATTTTCCAGGATGGTACAAATCCATGAAACTTTTTCCGGACGGAGCGCTTTATAGTGATTGATTCGTAATCACTTTATACACGTTATCCTCCGGTTTGATTTTCAGGCCAGTGCAGTATAATTTTTCATACAAATTAAACAGGAGAATATGCCCTACACCATCACTCTCATCCCAGGGGACGGAATCGGCCAGGAGATAAGCAGTGCGGCAATCCGCGTCGTTGAAGCCACAGGCGTCAAGATAGACTGGGACGTCCAGGAGGCGGGATTGAACGCGATAGAGAAATACAAAGACCCGCTGCCCCAGGCGGTCATCGATTCCATAGCCAAGAACAAAGTCGCGCTGAAAGGCCCGCTGACGACCCCGATAGGCACCGGCTTTCGAAGCGTCAACGTCGCGCTGAGAAAGGAATTCGAACTCTACTCGAACCTGCGTCCGGCGAAGTCATTCGACGGGGTGAAGTCGCGTTACCAGAACATCGACCTGGTAATTGTGCGCGAGAATACGGAAGAGTTCTACAGCGGTATTGAGCATTATGTAGACGCAAAGAGAAGCGCGGCGGAGACCATCGGAATTGTCACGCGCACCGGATCGGAAAGAATAATCCGTTTTGCCTTCGAGTACGCGAAGAGCCACGGTCGAAAGACGGTGACCGTGGTACATAAAGCAAACATATTAAAGTATACGAGCGGACTTTTCCTCGATGTCGCGAGAGGCATGGCAAAAGAATATCCGGAGATCGGGATGAACGAGCGAATCATAGACAACATGGCGATGCAGATGGTCATCAACCCGCACCAGTTCGACGTTATCGTGACAACGAATTTGTTCGGGGACATCCTTTCCGATCTTGCTTCCGGCCTCGTCGGCGGGCTCGGCATGGCACCGGGGGCAAACCTCGGATACAACACGGCACTATTCGAAGCTGTGCATGGAAGCGCGCCGGACATCGCCGGCAAGAAAATCGCCAACCCTTCGGCTATTATCCTCGCGTCGGCAATGATGCTTGAGCATCTGGGCGAACCGGATGCCGCCAGGCGGATTGAAAATGCCGTCGCCGCCGTTGTCAAAGATGGCAGGAAGGTAACCAAAGACCTCAACCCCGACCATTTCGTCTCCACCGATGAAATGGCCGATGCCATAGCGGAGAATCTCTAAAAGAACCAGGGTCCGCTCGTTCCGCGGGCGGCCATAAAAATGGAGGATATCATGAAGACAAAATCCGGGAAATCGCGCGTATTCAAGAACGGGCTGGAAATCAGATGGCTCGGACACTCGGCGTTTAGAATAAAAACTCCCGGCGACAAAATTATCTACGTGGACCCGTGGCTCGACAACCCGGTTGCCCCTCCGGACGCGAAGCTGACCAACCGGGCAGACCTGATAGTCCTGACGCACGGGCACTTCGACCATTTCGGGAACACTCTCGAACTCGCCTCCCAGCTGAACTCCAGGGTGGTCTGCAATTTTGAGATTTCGGTGTTTCTGAAAAGTAAGGGACTCCCGGACGACAGAGTCATCGGCATGAACACGTCGGGATCCATCACGCTCGATGGAATTACATTTACGATGGTTCACGCGATCCACAGCAGCGGCATCTCAGACGGAGATAAAATAGTCGACGGAGGAACGGCCGCCGGATTCGTCATCAAGCTGGAGGATGGCTACACCATCTATCATACCGGCGATACTGCGCTCTTCACCGACATGAAGACAATCGCGCGCCTCTACAAACCGCAGGTCATCATGATGTGCATCGGCGGCTTCTATACAATGAGCCCGCTGGAAGCAGCGGAGGCAATCAAGCTCATGAAGCCCAGGATGGTCATCCCGATGCACTACGGCACATTCCCGGCCCTGAGCGGCAGCCCCGAGGCCTTGAAAAAACTGCTGCCAAAATCTGTCAAGACAAAAATCATGGCGCTTAAGCCAGGAGAAATTTTAGGTTAGTTAATAATGAAACGCACCCCCGTATACATAGTATTACTCACAGTATTCATCGACCTTCTGGGATTCGGGATAATCATTCCGTTACTCCCATTCTATGCCCAGCATTTTGGGGCGTCACCGACCATAATCGGCCTTCTGACCGCCTCGTACTCACTCATGCAGTTCCTGTTCGTTCCATTCTGGGGGCGGATGTCCGACAGAATCGGCAGGCGCCCCATTATACTCATGAGCGTGTTCGGCTCGTTCATATCCTATTTCATATTCGGATTAGCGGGATCGCTCACGGTCCTCTTTATATCCCGTATGCTCGCCGGGTTCATGGGAGCGAACATCTCGACCGCTAACGCTTACATCGCCGACTCGACGTCGTTCGAGGAGCGCGCGAAGTACATGGGCATGATCGGCGCGGCATTCGGAGTAGGCTTCATGCTTGGGCCGTTTATCGGCGGCATCATGAGCAAGATCAGCTACGGAGCTCCGGGCTTCCTGGCGTCAGGTCTTTCGCTCATCAATGTGATCCTGGCGTATTACATGCTTCCGGAATCTGTGAAGAGTAAATCGCAGGTTGTCAGAAGGGTCAGCTTCTTCAACTTCTCCGCCATACGCGAGGCGTTCAGGGCGCCGGGAATCGCCAGCCTTGTCATGGTGTACTTCTTCTATACTGTCGCCTTCTCCAATCTCTACGTCGCTTTCCCCCTGTTTACGGGAGAAGTCTTCAATTACGGCGCGGAAGCCAACGGATACCTCTTCGCATTTATAGGCCTTATCGGAATATTGATACAGGGAGGCGCTACCGGGAGGCTCGTGAAGAAGTTCGGGGAGAGAGCGTTGATGATTGCCGGAGTGGTATTCCTATTGGTGGGCCTTACTTTCGTCCCTGCGATTCACACTCTCGGCCCGCTGTTGGTGTTGATAACGCTGCTGGCCGTGGGAAGCGCGCTTGTCACGCCGTCCCTGACAAGCCTGTTGACGAAACATTCCGACGAAGGACAACACGGAAGCGTGCTCGGAGTCTCGTCATCCTTCTCGAGCCTCGCCAGAGTCATCGGACCTTTCTGGGGGGGATTCATCATCGGCACGGTTGGGATCGCGTGGCCCTTTTACACCGGGAGCATAATGCTTCTCGCGGCGCTTTTCCTCGCATTCAGGGTGCCGAAAGTTGACATGACGAATCCTGCCGGCGGTCATGCGGCGTCAGAGTAGTTTGCTTTTTGTTGTTTCTTTTTGAATTTTTAGGCGTATGAAGCAAAACAAGAAACGTCCCGCAAAACAATTGAAGGAAAGAGAGTCTCAGCACGCGCCGCGGAAACAACCGCGCGATAAAGAGAGACACGGCGGAGTCGATAAGCGCCAGCTTGCGTTTGAAATTGAAGTCGGCATTTACGAAGTCGACAAGATTTTCGAGGGACAGGGCGACAAGCTGAAAGATTCTTACGTCATCGACTCGCTCACGAGCTTCGTGAAAGTCATCAAGGACAATACCTTCGAGGTCTACGCGGACAAGCTCAAGGAAGGGTCGGACGACGAGTCCGATATGATGCACATAAACATCGTAAACCGGATCAGCGCCGCCTGCGAAGAACTTGAACTGCAGGTGAGCGACGGAGAGCTGATCGATCTCGTGAAACAGGTGCTGGCACAGGTGAAGAAAGCCAGCTCGACGAAATCGACGCGGGCATACCTCGATCCCCTGACGAAACGGCTCAAAGAGATAGGGTTCAAGTCGGAATTCCTCACGGAGACCGATGTGGACGGCGAAACCATCAGGCTCGAAGACATCGAGAACATAGATGACCTCGGTTTAGACGAAGACGACGATCTCGATCTGGACACTTTCCGGCCGAAGTATTGAAGCACGGCTTTCATCCTCCCTTTTGACCTGTCCGTTCAATTCGGCGACCGATTTTTCAAATGCAAAACACTCAAGGGAAAAATCCCAAACTTCAAATGACCGAATTGCCTATTGCAGCAAGTATTCCGGAACTTGGTTCTTTCATGAACAGAATTTGTTTAGGATTTCGATCTTAGAATTCAGAGCTTTATATCGTCTTTCATTTCATAAAAATCATTCAGGTGGACTAAATAATGGGTTTCAACTGCGGCATCATAGGGCTTCCAAACGTAGGCAAATCGACAATATTTAACGCTCTGACGGCAGCAGGCATCGCCGCGGAGAATTACCCCTTCTGCACTATAGAACCGAACGTCGGCATAGTGCCGGTCCCTGATGGGCGCCTCGACAAACTGGCGGCACTCTATGCCACGCAGAAGATCATACCGACCACGATCGAGTTTGTCGACATCGCCGGCCTGGTCAGGGGCGCCAGTAAAGGCGAAGGACTAGGCAACCAATTCCTGGGACATATACGCGAGGTCGATGCCGTCGCTCATGTCGTAAGATGCTTCGACGATCCGAACGTCGTCCACGTCGACGGTGCGGTCGATCCGAAGAGCGACATCGAGGTTGTCGAGACCGAGCTCATTATAAAAGATCTCGACACGCTCCAGCGCAAGATCAAAGAAGCCGAAGGAAGGGCGAGATCGGGCGACAAGAAGGTCAAGGAGGAGTACGACGTTTACGTCAGGCTCGACGAGCACCTGAATTCCGGCAGGCTCGCCAAGTACATGAGCTACGAAGACGAGCTCCACCGCGAGTACGTCCGACAGCTCCATCTCCTCACCGACAAACCGGTCATGTACATAGCGAACGTCGACGAATCCAACGTGAAGACCGGGAACAAATACGTCGAAGCTGTGAAGGAAATCGCGGCCCGCGAGGGAGCGAGAGTCGTGATGGTTTCAGGCAAAATCGAGGCGGAGCTTTCCCAGCTCGCAAACGATGAAAGGACGGCTTTCCTTTCGGATTTGGGCTTAACTGAGTCGGGACTCGAGCGGGTCATCAGGGAGGGATACTCTCTCCTGGACCTGGTTACTTTCTTCACTGCGGGTCCGAAGGAAGTTCACGCGTGGACGGTTGCAGCAAACACCCCCGCGCCCCGCGCCTCCGCCCGGATACACTCCGATTTCGAAAAGGGCTTTATACGGATGGAAGTGATTAAATACGACGACCTGATGCGCCTCGGATCGGAGCAGGCCGTCAAGGACTCAGGGCTCCTCCATGTCGAAGGAAAGGATTACCTTGTTAGGGACGGCGATATTGTCGTAGTAAGATTCACCGCTTGATCGACTGAGGAGGTCGCGTCAGAATCCTCCCGGATGAGGCCGCCGCAGATTCAGTAACTTCAATGAGGATCAGATGAGAAGAACTTTTGCAGTATTGCTTTCCGTGTCACTCCTGTTCGCGACCTCGTTCGCCCAATCGAGAATACATGCCGTGAGCTTCTACTCCCCAAGTGTTCATGATACAATGCATGTCGTTATCCTCCTCCCAACCGAGTACGACCACACCCGGTCTTATCCCGTCCTCTTCCTTCTTCACGGTTACGGCGGAGATCAGACGGATTGGACCGAGAGGACCGACCTTGTCAGTTACACCGCCAGTCTTGCCATGATAGTGGTGATGCCTGAGGCCAAGAATTCCTGGTACGTGAATTCGTATACCGATCCGCGTTCACGATATGAAGATTACATCGTGCACGACCTTCCGGAATATGTAAATTCCATTTACCCGATAGACACCACAAAAGAGGCCATCGCGGGTTTATCTATGGGAGGCTACGGCGCGCTCGAACTGGCACTTCGCTTTCCGGCGAAATTCCAGTTTGCAGGCGACCTGAGCGGCGCCATCATCGTCCCCGGAGTCGTGGATTCGGTTCTCGCTCATCCGAATGGGGAGGCGCCCGATTCACAGACTCCGATTTTACCCAGCATCCTCAGGGCTTTCGGCGAGAAGAACAAACAATTCCGGGATAACCACGACGTTTTCTTCCTGCTCCGGCGCGACCGCGACATGAATCTCCCGTATTTCTTCTTCGCGGTTGGAATACAAGACGGCTACCGCAGTTTCCTTCCGGCAACGAGGCGATTCACGGAAATGCTCCGCGATTACGGAAAGCTATACGAGTACCACGAAGTCCCGGGAGTACACAACTGGAAGTTCTGGAATATGGAGATAGTCCCTCTCCTCGCGAGAATGGAGAAGGTGATGAAGCTCGGTTGTAACTGAGAGCCGCAGCAGATTGGGATCTCAAGTACCAGGGACC
>JAJYGB010000291.1 GCA_021785235.1 Bacteroidota bacterium | reverse complement strand
ACGAGGTCGTCTTTTATGAAGTCGCTGAGCTCGGCGGCAAACTCGACGCCGGTCGGCCCACCACCCACCACCACGAAATGGAGAAGCCTCTTCTTCTCCTCGTTGGGCGTGCCGGGCACGGCGGCTCGCTCAAAATTCTCTATTATCTTTCCTCTTATCTTCCGTGCATCGTGAAGCTCTTTAAGAAACAACGCATGCTTTTCAACTCCCGGGATCCCAAATGTGTTATTCACCGCTCCGACCGTGATCACGAGATGATCGTATTCCAGGTCAAAGACTTCCTTGCTCTGCACGGTCTCGCACTTCGCGATACTTTTCTCGGGATCTATCGAAATACATTCCGCCTGATAGTACCTGATTTCGTTTCTCGATGTCCTTATCGGTTCGATTATACTGCGGAATTCTATCGTCCCAACCGTGGTGCTGGGGAGAAGAGGCGTAAAGAGGAAATGATTTCGGGGACTTATAATTGCGATTTTGTATAGAGAAAGGTCGATCCTTTTGACGAGGCTCAGAGACGCGAAACCGCTTCCAAGGATTGCCAACCTCTGTTTTTCGGTTGCCATATTGTCTGTCTTTCGATCGTTTGGGTGTCTTGTTATTTAACACAAAAGACGCCCCGATAGTTTATCCGGCAGGAGGGAAAATTCCATTACGCCAGACGACCGCAGATGCGACACCCGCAGTCACAGGCATAGGAGGTGAGAGTTTGCGTACCGGCAGTCGTTCGGGAACGGGTCAGTAAGTTCCGGCAAACATAGAGCGAAGGTCGAAAGATGGCGCCTTAGATTTGCTGGCCAGCATAACATACGTCCTGGCGAGCATGTCTTTGCCAGCGCCAAGGACCGTGCTGATCATGCCTATAGCCTCACCATACTCGACCGGGGGAAGATTTTTCACGACGAATCTCCATGCCGCTTCTTCGAGCACGTTGAAGGCGGTCTGGACTTCAGAAAGATCGAAGCTCGCCTCATATCTTTCTCGCGCGACGGTTTCCGCGTACGCGAGCATCGGTCCGAGGTTTTTCTCCGCGATCGCCCTGACCGCAAGAACGTAAAGCGCTTTCAGTTTCTGGCGGTTATGTTCCGCGTCTTCTTTCTCATAGTGAGTAAGGTGGGAACGCGAAAGAGACGCCTCCGCTTCTGAGATGATCTCGTTCATCCGCTCATGAAGGAGTTTACTGAGTTCCATGATAAGCCTCCGACATTTGCCTCAATATAACCGGCGTGAACGTGAAATTTCCACTTTCGATCCTAAAACATGCAGGATCTTTCCGTCTCAAATTCATAACCGGCGGAAAAGACAAAGGCCGGGTCTCACCCGGCCTCTTCTGTCGTGGAACAAAGCTTTCTGCTGGATCAAAGGATCAAGCCACAATGGCAAATCCAATAAACCATAATTCCATTTTTCCTTTTCAATTTTCGTCCGTCACGCAGCCTTCTGAAGCGGACGAGACATTCTTAATATACTTGTAAAGCATGCCGCTCTTCGCTCTGTAGGGCGGTTCCTTCCAGGCCTTCAGGCGTTTCTCGATCTCTGCATCCGGCACTTCGAGAACGATCGTGTTTTTCTCGGCATCGATAGTTATCCGGTCTCCGTCGTGCACTACCGCGAGTACACCTCCCGTTTGGGCTTCGGGTGTTATGTGACCCACGACAAAGCCGTGAGTTCCGCCGGAGAATCTGCCGTCAGTAATAAGAGCGACGCTCTTGCCGAGTCCCGCGCCCATGATGGCTGATGTGATTGTCAGCATCTCGCGCATCCCGGGTCCGCCTTTCGGTCCTTCATACCTTATTACCACCACATCCCCCGGTGAGACCTTCTTCTCTTCAAGTGCTTTTAGAGTATCCTCTTCCGAATCGAACGCCTTGGCGGGACCCGAAAAGCGTAGGCCTTCCTTGCCGGTTATCTTCGCGACGGCCCCTTCCTTCGCAAGGTTGCCGTACAAGATCTGCAGGTGGCCTGTCTTCTTAATCGGATCCGAGAGGGGGTGAACGATCTTCTGTCCGGCCTTTAGGTCGGCAACTTTCTCGATGTTCTCTCCGAGCGTCCTTCCGGTCACGGTCATGCAGTTCCCATCGAGGAAGCCTTCCTTCAGGAGCATCTTCTGCACCGCGGGTATGCCGCCGATGTCGTTGACGTCTTCCATCACGAACTTGCCGCTAGGTTTTAGCTCAGCGATATAAGGCACTCGGTTGCTGACTTCTTGAAAGTCGTTGATCGTCAGTTTAACTGCGACTGATTTTGCGATGGCAATAAGATGGAGCACCGCGTTTGTCGAGCCGCCGAGGGTGGTCACCATCGTGATGGCGTTGATGAACGACTGCTTCGTCATGATGTCGCGCGGCTTGAGATCCTTTTCGAGCAGGCCGAGGACGGCTTTTCCCGCCGCTAGGCATTCTTTTTTTTTCGCCTCACTGTCGGCGGGGAGCGAGGAACTGTATGGCAACGACATGCCTAAGGTCTCGATGGCCGTGGCCATCGTGTTTGCCGTGTACATTCCTCCGCAAGCGCCGGGTCCGGGACACGCGTGCTTAACGACTTCGTTCATCTCAGATTCTTTTATATTGCCTGCGATGAATTCCCCGTACGATTCAAAAACCGAAACGATATCCAGCTTTCGCTCGCCGAGGTGGCCGGCCCTTATTGTCCCTCCGTAGATCATCAGGCTCGGGCGGTTCAACCTCCCCATCGCTATGACGGAGCCGGGCATGTTCTTGTCGCAGCCAGGAAGCGAAATGTTCGCGTCGTACCACTGCGCGCGCATGACCGCTTCTATCGAATCGGCGATGATCTCTCTCGACGGGAGGGAAGATTTCATCCCCTCCGTTCCCATTGATATGCCGTCGCTCACTCCGATAGTGTTGAAAATGAGCCCTACCAAACCGGCTTCCTGAACACCCTGCTTTACGATTTTCGCGAGATCGTTCAAGTGCATATTGCATGTGTTTCCCTCCCAACCCATGCTTGCGATCCCGACCTGTGGCTTCACCATGTCGTTATCTTTTAATCCGACGCCATACAACATCGCCCGCGAGGCCGGTTGGGACGTCTTCTGAGTCAATTCTGAACTGTATTTGTTCAAACCGCTCTTCATCTATAATCTCCTCCTTTGAAACACTTATTGACGAATCAATTCTACTGTTGGAATATAAAGAATAGTGACCACCATTTCATCGATAGTGAGCCATAACCGGCAAGAAATTCACTCCGTTATTTCTTTGAATCGAGATGAAACTTGTGGAGGAATCTATGGAATGCGGGGGCGAAGAGAACGGCAACCGCCGCTAGGAATATGATTCCGGAAAAGAGAGCGTAGGCCGAAGCGAACAGCTTACCGGCGTCCGTGTGCAGCCTGTTAACAGGGCCCATCCCGCCGAGTATCATCGACGCGTTTACGGTGGCGTCTATCCATCCGAGTCCTTCGAGGAAGTGATATCCGACTATCCCTATTGCCAGCGATATGGCTATCAGCACGAACGCAAACAGCCCGTGTTTGGCTACTCTTCTGACGTATTTTCTGCGAGGCAGCAGCGGATCATTTCTATGCTCGAACATATCTTGTCTCCGTTTATTGGAGAATATAACCCCTCCATAATGCATTTCTTAAGGACAGGGACTTCATAGTTGGGAAGACCAGCCGGGAGCCTCTTGCACGAATGGCGAGTACGGACCGCGTCGGTTCGCGTGAGGTTGGGCACCTCATCATAGCAGAAATACCTTGAGTAAACCCTTTTTGTTTCTTACTATATCTAATCCTCGACGGATGTTTCTATCACCTTTACAACCGAGTGTAAGACAAAACATGAAAAGAATTTTTCTAGTACTGGCTATTTGTGTTGTTTCCTACGGCGTTTCGTTTGCGCAGGCTCAAAGCGGACAGCAACAGCAGCAGCAAACACAGAATGCCATGGGCATTCTTCAGTCACAATATGGTGGCACTGGGCAGACTCAGGGAACCGGGATTTCTTCCGCTAGTATGTTCACTTCAAGCGCTGACTTGTTCAGGAATCTTCAGGGCCAGGGAATGACGATCCAGCCGCCGCCGTATGACGCTCCGGTGGACACAAGCAAGTACCTTCTCGGTCCCGGTGATCTCGTAAATATAGGTATCTGGGGTGCGACGCCTTTGTCCTACACTCTAAGCGTGACTCCCGAGGGGACGCTGGTCGTTCCGGCTTATGGAGTCTTAACCGTAGGCGGTATGACGATAGCCGCCGCGAAAGACTATGTCTCCAAAATGCTCAGTCAGCAATATAAGAGCGCGAAGATAACTCTGACGCTTGTTTATCCACGGACATTTTACGTGGTCGTGGCCGGCGAGGTGAAAACCGCGGGCCGGTATACGGCGACCGCGTTCGACCGCGTCGATCGTGTTTTCACGGAGGCTAACCTTCCGAAATTTGTCGGCGATATTTCTCCATTGCCGCCATTCTCATTGCGGCGAATCAAGCTCGTTCATAGCAACGGGACCTCGCAGAGAGTGGACCTATTGAAGTTTTATCAGTCAGGCGACGTGTCGGACGATCCCTACCTTCAGCAAGGCGATGCGATTATAGTTCCCAGGGAAAACTTTGCGCTTGGTAGTCTAAGCATCTCCGGAGGAGTGAAGATGGCCGGGACTTACGAATATGTTCACGGCGACAGGATAAAAGATCTGCTTGAGATATCTCAGGGCCTCACGCGAATCGCCGACTCCACGCATGTCGAGGTCTTCGAGCCGAACGGGCATGGCGGATACGCAGAAAATATCGTCAACCTGGAGGACTCTTCTTCGATTGACATGCCGCTTCCCGCGAACACCCGGGTGGTAGTTCCCATCGACAGGAACAAGATGGATAATTTCTATGTGTATGTGGACGGCGAGGTGAATGTCCCGGGGATCTATCCTATTTCTCCCGACACAACAACGCTTGCTCAGATCATCAAGCTTGCCGGCGGATTCACGAAATGGGCTTCGCTCCCGACCGCGGTGATTTATAGGACGAGGGAACCAAACGTCTTCACTCCTCCGCAGCCGACCAATCCGTCCTTCTTCACGAATCGCGCCGCCGATGTAACCCAGGAAGATCTCTCATACGCTTCGCAGGAGCTGTCCATGCGGGCCGGAAGAGAAGTAGTCTCCACGGATTTCGTGAAGTTGTTTGTCGACAAAAACGAAAAGTACAACGTCACCCTGCGAGCCGGAGACAGCATATATGTTCCGCAGAGTCAGCGTGCCGTTTACGTGCTCGGTCAGGTTCGCTATCCTGGGTACATCAGCTATCAGAGCGGCTGGAATGCGGAGGATTACATCGCCGCCGCCGGAGGAGCCAAAGAGGGAGCCGAGAATACAATCAGAATCCTCAAGCAGGGAACCTATCAGTGGTACAAGCCGGGCGAGACTCACATTGAACCGGGCGATTTGGTCTTCGTGCCGCGCGTTTCGATTAAGCCGGAATTGTATTCGTGGAATCTCTTCAAGGATATAATTGGCACAGTCGGTTCGGTCGCGTCGGTTGCGGTGACTGCGATCTTGCTGATACGGACGTTGCAGGGCAAGTAGAGAGTTTCAATAATTGTATATCAAAGCCTGCCGTCATCGACGACGGGCTTTTTTTATGAACGCCGCGTGATTCTGGAGCGCGCAGTTTGAAGGAAAAGTGAGCCTGCAGTCCTTGTGAGTCCCAATTAACCTCCGGCGCAAAAAATACATAGAAGAGAAAATCTGATAACATCAACGGTTCTCTTGAGCTTTGATTGAATCTTGGATCATCGTTGGCGAAGAAGCATTTAATATTATTCGAGAGTGCCGTTGCTCTTCATGCCAAACTTGGCTTGCGAAGTGTTCTTAAGTGTGCGGTGAGTGTAAGCTAAACTCGATAGAAGTTTCACGAAGTTAACTTCCCCTTTCGTTAGACAATCGGAGAATGGGAAGGAGTCCACTTCGCGAACAGAGTGAGATTCCTCTCCACAACTATTCCATCTTGTTGACTTTGAGAAAGGTGTGGCGTAGTTTCTGCTTTAAACGGGTCTCTGAAATCGTGCTTCGGGAACCGGTGGAGGATACAAAAGCCTCAAAAACGCACGATTAAGGGCCTATTCCAAAACAGAAACAAAAAACAGGAGGGAAAAATGTCTGACCAGAAAGCGGAAGCGATCAGAATCCAGGCGGGACAGCGAAACTACTTCCTCGACGTGAAGGAGGCAAAGACCGGCTCGAAGTACCTCATCCTGACTGAGAGCCGGAAGAACAAGGATGGAAAGTTCGATCGTCAAAGGATCATAATCTTCAAAGAGGGGCTGACGCCTGTCCTTGACGCGCTCAGGAAAGTGGCGCCCGAGTTGGGAGTTAATATCTGAGACGATTCGAATCACGAAAACGGGAGAGCGCAAGAGAGACAGCGCTCTTCCGTTTGGTTAAGAATTCGTTCGCTGTTATTTTTAGTCGATCTAAATTCAAAACAGGAAGGAGTAGTAATGGCTCGTAGTGTAAACAAAGTCGTCCTGATTGGCAATCTCGGCAAGGATCCGGAGTTGCGCTATGCTCCGAGCGGGGCCGCAGTCGTCAATTTTAGTCTTGCGACGAGCGAGCAATGGAAGGATCAAGAAGGGAATCCGCAGGAAAAAACCTCATGGCATAATATTGTGATGTGGGGGAAACTCGCGGAGATAGCCGCGGAATACTTGAAGAAGGGGAACAAGGTATACGTCGAAGGACGAATCCAATACAGGGACTACGAAGGCAAGGATGGCAACAAGCGATACGTCACCGAGATAGTCGCGAACGACCTCGTCATGCTCGGTTCACGCCAGGAGCGCGGAGAATCAGCAGGCGGATCGCTGGGACGAGCGGAAGCTGCCCCCGGCGAACCTCCGTCGGTCTCGGAAGAGAAAGACGACCTGCCGTTCTGACTCTTAAGAGGAATATTTCCCGAATCCAGGGTCGTCCAGATAAAGGACGACCCTTTTTTTTGTGTGTGCCCGGCAGGGCGCATCTGCTTGAAGATGACCGCGCTTTTGAAGGATGCGTGGAAGTTCTTTACACACCCGACAGGGGGAAGTGTTAGCCGAACGGCAAGGGTGGCTAT
>JAJYGB010000083.1 GCA_021785235.1 Bacteroidota bacterium | reverse complement strand
GCATTGGAAGTCATGCGGCGCGCGAGCGATTCGGACAGCAGCGCTGCCGAGCTGGCGAGGATAATTTCAAGAGACCCTTCGCTAGCGACCAAGATACTTCGGGTGGCTAATTCGCCTTATTATGGCTTTGCCAGAAAGATTTCTACTATTGAGTGGGCGATCGTCGCTCTCGGGTTTGAGACTCTGAGAGAGACCATCCTCTCACTGACGATGATTGACCTGTTCAAAGGCGGCGCGACGAAAAGTTTTGACCCGCGAAAGTTCTGGAAGCATGCCGTCGATACAGCCTCGGCCGCCCGGACGCTCGCGCGTGAGGTGAAATACAGGATCCCCGGTGAGGCGTACGCCTCAGGTTTACTCCACGATGTCGGGACGCTGGTACTCTACAAGTATTTCCGGGATGATTTTGATGAGATACTCAGGCTTGAAAACGAAGAAGGGGTGCAGCCTTCCCAGGCCGAAGTGGTGGTCACGGGGACGACCCACGGCGAGATCGGTGCATGGCTCGCATCCAAATGGGGATTCCCGGCTTACCTCGTCGAGGCAATTCAGTTCCATCACTCACCGGCGTTTGCTCAAGTGAATCCGGAGCTTACTTCGATAGTTCACGCGGCAAGCCTCATCGCGTCATCTGTCGGTTACTCCTGCGCTGACCAACCTATAAGGTTCGATACCTTGGCGATTAAATATCTCGGGATCGAGAGGCTCTCCTCTCCCATGAGAATTCTCGCCAAGAAATATGTCAACGATGATAATACGAGCCTCATAAAAATTCGCGTGCCCATGACCGATTACGCGCCCGGCAGCGAACCGGAACTGCCCACAATCGATTCAGAAGAAAAGTCTGACGACGAAGTGGACGACGGCACTCTCAAGAGATTTTTCAAAGATGCTATAAAACTTCTTCCTTCGACCGAAAGACTGGTCTTGACTCTTAAGCTTTACGAAGGGCTTGAACTCAGACAGGTGGCGACTGTGCTTGGTTACGAGGAAGCAATTGTCGCTGAGTATTACAAGAACGCAATTTCCGCGCTCCAGCAGATGGCTGAACGCGCGATACTAACGAATAGGTTGGACCAATGGAAAATGAGATTCTAAAAGAAAAAGTACAGAATATCATACAGCTTCCCGCACTTCCCACTATTGCGGTCGAGGTTGCTTCGCTAATCGACAATCCGAACACGAGTGTCTCCAAGCTGACTAAAGTCATCTCCGCCGACCAGGTCCTGACTGCCAAGGTGCTGAAAATAGCGAACTCGCCTTTCTACGGCTTTCAAAGGAAAATATCGACGCTCGATTTCGCCATCATGGTACTCGGCTTCGATTCGCTGAAGGAGATTTTGATAAGCGTTTCGTTAATAAGCGCTTTTAAAAAGAAACAGGACAAATATTTCAATTCGAAAGAGTTCTGGGAGCATTCGCTGGCTACGGGAATTGCCGCTCGTACCCTCGCGAAACAGCTCGGCTATCGTATCAGCGGTGAATCGTTTGTGGCAGGGCTCATCCACGACATCGGGATACTCGTGACCCATCAATATTTCCACGATGATTATATACAGATCGTCGATGCCGTGACCGACGGAAAGGTGTCCTTCCAGGATATGGAAGAGACGGTCCTCTTCGCCACGCACGGTGACATCGGGGCATGGCTGGCTGAGCGGTGGAATCTTCCCGATCAGCTCATTGAGGCGATCAGATTCCATCACAAGCCGAGCCTCGCCGAAAGAAACCCACAGCTGACGGCCCTGATCCATTTTGTCGATTATCTTTGCCATAAACTAGGTATTGGCGCTCTCTCCTATGAGAAAGTGCAGCAGTACGATCCTGAATCGTTGAAGATCCTTAACATCTCTGAAGCTGAGATGACCGAGGCTTTCTATGAGTCCTTCGGTTCGAAACTGCGCGAAGATCTTGAGCGGACATTTGTGAATATTATCTGACTTGTTTACCCGGAGATTATAATAAATGAAAAAAGAAGAGTTAGCAGAGAACGACACGAAAACGGAGAGCGGAAATCCGCAGACGCCTGCCGTTGCTGAGACAATAGAGCGATTCATGGAGACTCGCGAATCGTACATCCATGCGCTGGAAAGCACGATTCAGATGCTCAAGATGAAGCTCGATTTGCACGAGAAGACCGAGACGGACATCAAACAGTCCCTCGACGAAATATTCGCGATGCAACGGCTTGCAAACACAATCAGCACCGCCACCGACCCAATCTCTGTCTTCGATTCTCTCCTGGAACTTACCCGTCAGGTGGTTCCCGTCGAAGAGAGCATGATATTCGAGGTCGGAGCGTCAAGGTCTCAGACGAAGCCCTTCCTTTCCACGTGCTCCGACTATATGCTCAAAGCTTCGCAGCATCTGCTTGAAGAGGGTATTCTCGACTGGGTTATCGAGCAGAAGAAGACGACCGTGGTGCCTGATCTTAACGCGTCGGTGGCGGAAGCCGGAAAGCGGAACTTTGTTGTTGTCCCGCTGACACTCCGCAACGAGGCCATCGGGGTCTACATCATTCGCACAAGCGGCTTGCGCAGGACATTCACCGACCATGAATTGATGTTGCTCGGAATTCTTTCGAACCAGGCCGGCGTCGCGATCGAGAACCTTCATAACATTCGCAAACTTATCGACGCCGCCGAAGAGCTGAAGAAATCGCAGTCCCAGATGCTTCAGGCCGCGAAGCTCGCCTCCCTCGGGGAGCTCGCGGGCGGTATCGCGCACGAAATCAACAACCCTCTTCAGATTCTCCTTGGCCATATCGCCCTCCTTCAACAGGGGAAAGATATCGAGCACAGGATCGAGATCATCAGGAGCCAGGTCCAGAGAATCTCTCAGATTACCCGCCAGCTTGTCTCGTTCTCCAGGAGCGTCCCCGAAGAACTTAGCCATGAGCTGGTCAATGTCAACTGGGCTATAAACGAAATCATAGCTCTCGTCGATTATCAGTTTAAGAACCGCGGCATAGATTTCGACCTGCGTTTCTCGGAAGACATCCCACCGCTGGACTCGAACAAGAACTATATGCAGCAGGCTTTCCTTAATCTTCTGATAAACGCGAAAGACGCGATGCCTAACGGAGGAAAGATGATCATTTCAACAGAGTTCGTTAATGGGAAAATAAATATACGCTTCACCGATTCGGGGTCGGGCATAAAAAAAGAAAACCTTGTCAAAATTTTCGAACCATTCTTCACGACGAAGGAGCCAGGAAAGGGAACCGGCCTCGGCCTTCCGATCACGAGAGGGATTGTGAGGAAATTTGGAGGCGAGATCAAAGTCGACAGTATCGAAGGCCAAGGTACAACTTTTTCGATAGTGCTTCCGGTACTTAGAACCGGCAGCACTATCAGTGGAGGTAATGTTAAATGACAGGAATGTTCTTAATGTTTCTATCCGTCGCGGACACCGCGGCGGTAAATATCAGAGCGCTGGTGACAAGGGATATGGCGCGCGCGGCAGTCAAGGCCGCCGAGGCGGCGTATCGGAAACCTCCGAGCGAGTTTTTCGGGATCTCCGAGTTCGTGCTGCTTCTCGAGTTGGCGATGATCCTTGCCATGGCCGCCCTTCTTGTCGCCCTTGTCGTTCGGTCCAGGAGACTAGCGCGTGAACAAAAAGAGAAAGTGGCCCGGGCGCAACGGATGAGTGTCAAACGGCCTGCCGCCATTACGAAGGCGGAGATCGAGAGGATACTCGGGCAGATCGCCGTCGATAAGGCGAAAAACGCGGAAGCGTTGACCGGAGCATATTACATCGACAACAACGGTAGGCTCGATTCCGCGGCCGCCGTCCACGAGATGGCGAGGGAACACGGAATGGAATCTGAGCGGCTGAAATTTGCCATCTCATACGCCTCTCAGTCGGCGAGACAGACGGGCGCTAAGTTCAAGGAAGCTTTCTCGCTGGTCAGCGAAGAATCTGATCTGAACGTTTTGGCTCGTCAGCTCAACATGGGAAAGGGTGAGCTTGAACTTATCCTCGCGTTAAAACGGAGTAAGATTGCCAATTCCAGAAATGTTGTGGATAAAGGCAAAGGAGGAAAATCATGATCAAAGGAATCTACACAAGCGCGCTTGGTCTTATACCGCTGCAGAAGAAACTCGAAGTAATCGCAAACAACCTCGCGAATGTTGATACGACTGCGTTCAAGAGGGATGATTCGTTTGCAAACCAGCTTATATCCGCCAATACGGTGGTAAATAACGGAAGCGTGGATCCGACGCAGAATGATGTCAGCGAGCAAACGTTCACGGACTTCTCACAAGGTCCGCTTCAGCAAACCAGCAATCCGCTCGATGTCGCGATAGACGGTCATGGCTTTTTCGTGGTTCAGAACCAGGACGGCAGCACCAGCCTCACGCGCGACGGATCGTTCACGCTTTCAAGCGACGGTACCCTCGTAACCCGCAACGGCGCGACCGTTATGGGGGCCGACGGGCCGATACGCATCGGCGACATACAGCAGATACAGTCGAGTAGTCTAGTCATCGACAGGTACGGCGTCGTCAAGGCAGGCAAAGAAATCTACGGTCAGCTGAGAGTGGTGATGCCCTCTTCGTATAGCGCGATCAGCAAGGCGGGCGGAAATCTCTATTCGCTTCAACAGAGTGCTCAACTCCAGGATGTCAACCCGTCTTCTGTGACGATCAGGCAGGGTTATCTCGAAGGGTCTAACGTTAATCCCATCGAGGAGATGGTGGCCATGATACAGATCCAGCAGGATTTCGAAGCAGGCCAGAAAGCCATACAGAGCCAGAACACCACGCTCTCGGAAGCGAACCAAGTCGGTCAGGTGGCTTGACATGACGACAACGATTTTTAAAACAAGAAATATATAACCGGAGGAAAACATGGACAGAGCGTTGAAGACAGCTGCAACCGGAATGTACGCGCAGCAACTCAATGTAGATGCGATAGCTAACAATCTGGCAAACGTGAACACGACTTCGTTTAAATCGACAAGGGTTGAGTTTCAGGACCTGATGTACCAGACAATCCGCGCCACCGGCGTACCGGACCAGTTGGGTACATATGGCACTCAGGAACTGCAGGTCGGCGACGGTACGGTCCCGTCCTCAACTACGCGAAACTTCAGCCAGGGCGATCTGACGCCGACTCAGAACCAGCTTGACTTCGGAATTCAAGGGGACGGATTCTTCGAAATCCGCATGCCGGACGGCACTGAGGCATACACGCGCGACGGCTCTTTCAAAATATCGGCCAATGGAAACCTAGTCACATCGAACGGAAACCTCGTCGAGCCCGGCATCACCATACCTGAAAACACGACCAGCCTGTCGGTGGGTCCAGACGGAACCGTGCAGGCGACTGTCTCGGGTCAAACGAATCCTGTCACGCTCGGCCAGCTACAACTCGCAAAATTTATAAATCCCGACGGACTTCAGGCTCTTGGGAACAACCTTTATCAGGAGACAGTCACATCGGGCACTCCGATCCTCGGGAATGCAAACACGACGGGCTTTGGCACTGTTCAGCAGGGCTACCTGGAAGCCTCCAACGTTTCGATCGTTAACCAGATGGTGAAGATGATCGAGGCGGAGAGGGCATATGAGCTTAACTCGAAGGCGGTCCAGACTGCCAACTCGATGATGCAGATCGCGAATAACCTTGTACAGTAGGAGATGATGGAATGAAATGCGTTTCCTTCGCGGGAATGATTCTTGTGCTATCGCTGACCTCCTTCGCTGTGAGCGAGGCGTTTGGCCAGACCGTGAGCGGGTCTGCCGTACGCGACATCGTTGCCGCATATATAAAGAACACGCTCCCGAGATCGCTGGAGACTTCACTAGAGTTTGAAGACCTCAGACCCAGCTACGGCGTCGGCTATAAGAAATGCCGCCTGGTTGTTTCGTCAGTAAACTCAGTAACCATGAAAGGTCTCGTGACTTTCCTCGTCAGGGCTCATGCGGTCGGACGCGAAAAGGGTTTCACGCAAGTAATACCGGTGACGGTGAAGATCAGGACTTTCCAGAAGGTTCTTGTCTCGACTCAGACCATCAACCCGCACAGCGTAATTAGCCGAGACGAAGTGACCACTGTGAGAACCGAAACGACCGATATCAATAACCCCGTGTTAAACCTCGGCCAGCTCGATGGAAAGTGGACGACGCAATGGATACAGAGCGGAAAGCCGCTGACGTTCAGCATGTTCGCTCGCAAGCCGTTAATCAAACAGGGTGAGGCAATAACGATCATATTCAGGACGAAGAACATCACGGTTAGCGACCAGGGAAGCGCGCTGCAAGACGGGAGAATGGGCGATGTTATCAATGTCGCAAACGAGTACAGGCAAAGCCTTCGTGCCAGGGTTATCGGCAAAGGCGAGGTTCTTTTAGTGAATTAGAAGTCTTGGAGGATCAATTATGAACAACGAACCGCAAACATATATCAACGGCAGGATAAAGATGGTAAGAATCGTAGCGCTGACGTTTCTGCTTGCCGGCACGTCGTATGGGCAAGCAATGCGCAATCCGATGAGATCCCTATTCTCAGATTATAAGGCATCGAGAGTCGGAGATGCCGTGACCGTGATCGTGACAGAGCAGAGTTCCGCGTCAAAGGATCAATCGACAAACACGAGCAGGGCAAGCAACGTAGGCTTGAACGGCGCGCTGTCGGTCGGGAACGCGACCGGTCCGTCAGGCAGCGGGTCCCTTGGCACAACAAACGATTTCAAAGGAAGTGGCTCGACAAGCGAAACCGGTAGCGTCCAGGCCACCGTCAGCGCCCAGGTAGTCAGGGTGGACCAGTACGGCAACCTTGAAATCAAAGGGAGTAGGGACATATCGATCAATGGTCAGGATCAGATTATAAAGATTAGCGGCGTCATTCGCCCGTCAGACATACTCCCCGACAACACGATATACTCGTCGCAGATATCGGACGCCAAGATCGTGTTTGAAGGATCCGGTTCAGTCAACTCAGCGCAAAACCCGAGCTGGCTCATGGCATTTTTCCATTGGCTTTTCTGAGGTAAGTGATGAAAAAGACTTTTGTAATACTCTTAATGGCAGCTTCTGTCGCGTACGCGACACGTATAAAGGACATTGCCTATATCAAGGGCGTCAATCATTACCAGGTTATCGGCTACGGCCTCGTCGTCGGGCTTAACCGCAGCGTCGA
>JAJYGB010000398.1 GCA_021785235.1 Bacteroidota bacterium | reverse complement strand
CCGACGTTAGCGCCCGTCACCATGCAAATCTTGTCTTTCATCCGGTACTTCTCCTTCGCAGCTTTCATTAGCATTCAACCTCCTCACACTCGGCGGAGATTTCTCTACACCAAATTTAGCGCAATCATGGGAATCATACAGCGATTTAATGACGGGCCGCCCCGAGCGGGTAAATCCCTGGGCACCTCCTGCCTGAGTGGTCCGAATTCACAGCCACCTGTGCCCATCGGTCTCTTGGCCGGCTTCTCCGTGGAACTCCTGGAACCAAAAGCCATGGGCTACCCGCGTGTGTTTATCGTATGCTGTGTAGTAACTCGACAAGCGAGGATAGACACATCCACGCTGCAACTGGATTGTCTTTAGCTTTGGGTAAGGTTAGCTTGATTCGCGTGCAAAAGGGCTGATGCAGTCGTGCTATTCCAACCTGGAATCTAAAAGCATACTCAACGCGGCGTTTCCCTTCTCATAACGAGATCGGAACTGTCGTGTGACATTTAACGTGGTAAGTTGCAATTCAATTGGATGATTGTGACAAGGATGAACCCGTCATGTTCAGAAGACTATTAATTCTTTCCATAACACTCTCTGTCATTTGTTTTACGCGAGCCAGCGTCACCGCGCAGGAATTTCCCATCGCCGTCGGAAGCGACAGCTCATTCGGTCAGGGCGGCGCTTTCGATGGGGCGAATTACTTGATGGGATTAGTCTCAAACCATAATGATCTTTCCGCCCAATTCATCTCCAACGGCGGCAGCTTGTTTGGCTCAAGATTTTCACTGGAGGCAACCGGAACCGGCTTAAACATTGCTTTCGATGGGACAAACTATCTTGCAGTGTGGACGGACCCCTTCCCGTTCTTCGCCGGCGGCGACACGAGTGGCATCGGTGATCTTCACGGACAATACATAAGCACCTCCGGAAGTTTTGTGGGGACACCCTTCACCATTGTTACGGGTGTTAACTTAAAATTCGGACAAGGACGCGGAGGGCTTACTTTTAAAGATACCGATTACCTTCTGTTGTATGAGAAGGGCGGCAATCACCAGGACCATCTGTACGGACAGCTCATAGACAAATCGGGTAACCTCGTAGGCAGTCCAATCCAAATCAGCGGCAACTATGCACGGGACATGGCATGCGGCTATGATGGTACAAACTACCTGATGGCATGGTGCGAAGGCTCGGGAATTGACGAATACATCTATGGTCAATTTGTCAGTAAACAGGGCACACTTGTAGGCTCCAACTTTTTGATTGACGGAAGTCAATATAAGAGCGATAATCCTGTGTCAATGGGCTTCGACGGGTCGAGATATTTCGTGGGTTTTCACGACCAGGCGGCAAACAACACGGGATGGAATCTCATCGGCCGATTCGTCACTCCCTCCGGCAGCGTCGCGCCGGACAGGATAACCATCGCCGATTCCAGCCGGAGTCCGATGAACCCAATGCTCGCATTTGACGGAACGAATTACCTGTCAACGTGGATGGAGATGGCCGGGCCGCCGGAGGTGAAAGGAAGGTTCCTTTGCACGACCGGAGTTCCGGTGGATACCGCATTCACGGTCTACGGCATGTCCGGGAACAAGTGGCGACTTGGCGGAGTCGCAGGCTTCGTCGACGGGCAATACATACTGGGTGCTACACGAGTTGACACAAACATGACCGCCGGCGACGTGTACGGAAAACTGCTGAACCCTCTGTCGGTCGGAGGAAGCCCGCTGCTCGGGACCTGGACCAAGGTGCGCGGACCGTCGAATGTGGTTGCCTATTATTTTAATAGCGGCTCTGTAGTTACCATGAATACGGATATTGATACTACAATGACGGTCAGCTATGCCATAGATTCATCGTTCACCCCACATCACATAACGTGGTACGCAAGCGATGGGAAGTTGGGCCTTGGAATATGGGACATCTATGGGGATACTCTTTTGGTGAAGACAAGCGGCGGAGATACGACAAACTATCCTTCTTCCTTCGGTAGCGAGGCCGACTTCAGCTCGTTGGGCACCAGCTATGTCAGAGTAAAACGAATAACCCCCGTGAAGGAGAACCGAACGGAAGTTGCAAAAGGATTTGCCCTGTCTCAGAACTACCCGAACCCCTTCAACCCGACGACAGCTATTAGCTATGAACTATCAGCTAATAGCTATGTCACTCTGAAAGTGTATGGTATACTCGGCCGGGATGTGGCGACTTTGGTGAATGGACAGCGGACCGCCGGCAAGCATTCGGTGACTTTCGACGCAGCCAGATTGCCGAGCGGAGTATATTTCTACCGGCTCCAGGCAGGTACATCCACTGTTGTCAGGAAAATGCTTCTGATGAAGTAGACGCCTTATATAACGAGTAGCACGCAAAAAGCCCCGCCATCCATAGGTTGACGGGGTTCTTCTTCTAATTAGTTCTCACTGAAAAAGTAAACATTGCACAGAGTTCCACCGAGGAGGAAAGAGTTACACTGAGAAACACAGATAATTTCGCGTCTCTGTGTCGCTCTGTGATTCTCAGTGGCTCTCCGTGAAATGTCTTTCAGCGTGAACTAATTACTCTTTCGGGCGGACCTGGCGTCCAGTGGTCATTCTATCTTCTTACTCCAACCTCCATGCTGCGCCCGCTCTCCACGCCCTTGGTGTTGACGGCGGTTACGTAGTAGAAATAGAGGTCTCCCTTTCTCGTTCTTCTGTCGAGAGTTTCCAGGTTCCCGGAGGATTTAACAGTCTCAATTCTGACCGGCCTTTGTCGCCGCTGGTAACGATAAACCCTGTATTCACTCAGATTTGGCTGAATGGTTCCATCCCATTGGAGAAATATTCCGGTGTTCGTAGAGCGCGCGCGCAAGCCGCCCGGCGGCAGCGGCATGACTTCGGGGATCTCGGCCGTGGCCGCTGTGCTCAGCTCGCTCTCCCCACCGAAAAAGTCGCGATCGCGAACGGCGTACTCATAATTCTTCCCGGCTTCCGCGGTCGTATCCGTGAAACGGTTTCTCGATGCGGTTAGGAGCGTATCGTTGAGCTTCACAAACTCAGACTTCCTCTTCCCGCTCACGATCTCTTTTCGGTAAACGAAATAACCGGAAACCGTGTGGTTGCCCGGCCGCATGTCGTTCCAGTACAACTGTACCACGTTGCCTTCCACAGTCGCGGTCAATCCGAGCGGCGTCGGCGGATGTGTCGGAAGATTGGGACGGACATGCACGGTATCGGAGAATGAGCTGAAGACATGGCTCGCGTTTTCCGCCCTGACGGCATAAGCGTATGTTAGTTCGCCGGACAGGGCGCTGCTGGTGTCTTCAAGAACGGTAATGGAGTCTTTCCGCGGAACCAGCCCTGACACGAGATGAAGCTCAGGTCTTACTCCATCGTTTCGGAAGACCTGGTAGTTGGTCTGCTGAACGTCGGTCGTTATTATGCTGAGCCGGACGCCGTGTCTCGTTCCGGCAGCCCCGATAATCCCGGGAGCGATTGGAGTTACGTGGCTGATGTATATCCCGAAGACTCTTGCGCTCCGTGGAGATGTTTCCCCCAGTGGTCCGTTCATCACGAGATAATAGAAGTATCTCTGCATGGCCCTGGCGGTCTGATCGGTGTAGCCCGTGTCTCCAGTGGCGATCTCGGAAAGCTTGTGATAGCCGGTGTCGTAGTCGACACTCCTGTAAATGGAAAGATTTCTGACAAGCTGGGGCTTCGCAAGCCGCCACCCGATGTGAATGCCCGCCGGAGTGTCGACGCTCGCAACATGGAAGCTGTCCGGGAGCGGAACATTCTGGAAGTTGTACGCGCCAACCAGCACCGTGTCTGACGGGACGCCCGGATTGCCGTAGTAATCGGTCGGCAGAAGATAATATCTGTATCCTTGCATTGCCTGAATGAGTGAGTCGGCAATCAAATAGAAAATAGAATCGTGCCTTGCCATGATGTAACGGCCCGCGACGATAGGATGGTATTCTCCCCTCAATCCTTCCTGCCTGTAAGTCCTGAACATGCTCGCACCCTTTCCCGTCCCGCTTGTCCATTCAATCACGATCCGGCTCTCATTGCTGCTCTTGTCGTAAAGTTGGAGCCTGGGAAGCTGGACGCGCTGGGGATAGGATTCAACGTTCGAGACGAGAGTTCTTATCGGCTGACGGTTAGCGCCGATTAGAGAGACCCTGTACTGGTAGCTGACTCCTCTCTGTGCCGTCGTGTCGAGATACATCATCCCTGTAGCCAGTCGAATGAGGAGAACTCCCGACCAGACCCCGAGCGAGTCTGCGTTACCGTAAGCCGCGATCCGCTGCCATAATGAATCCACGGGGACATTGCTCAGCGAGAATGTGTCCGGAATTTCATGCATACCTTGTTCCAGCCGCGCGCGAAACTCCTCCAGACTCGCAGGGGCACCGATCGTCGCTATCTCCTGCCAGGTTTGCTGTCCAGGTGTCCTGCGTTCGAAGAGATACGCGACGCCGCCGTCGATGGGGTGAGTGGAGCTCGGAAGTTGTATTCCCGACGCGACGTAGATTCCGAGCGGACCGCCTGCGGCAAAGGTAGTCCCTGTTATTGTTTGGGCAGATGCCGTTGTCGCTAGAGCGGCAAACATAACCGCAATTAAAATTCCGGGATTTCTCTTTCTCATTTGAAGCCTCCCTCCAGAACAAACTGGACCTTCTTATAGTCGGTGCCGTAGTGGCCTTCAACTCCGACCGTGATGCTCGCGGTCGCCGACTGCTTGTCGCACATTCCTCCGCAGTTGGAATCGCAAATTCCGAAGCCGCAGTAAGCTGTCCCGCTCAGCGTCAGCGTGGCGCTCCCGTCGACGTACCAGTTTCCGTCCGATTGGAATTGTCCGTCAAGCGCCACATCCGCAAGGACTTCCGCCTGAACGCCCGCGCAGGCGATTCCGATGGAGCCTCCGATCCCCGCCCCTACATCGGCGAAGACGTCGATCCCTGCGGCGTAGGTGTTCCCGTCTCCCGTAAATGTCATCGCCAGACGAACGTCACCTCCGATGTTCGCCCACAGCTTGGCGGTCACTATGCCGAAGTTGAAGTCGAAAGTCGGTATCACCGGTATCGGCACGTCGACCTCGCCTTCGAAGTAGAAGCCCGAAACGGTCGCCGGAAATTCCGGAGGCAGTGCTCCTTTATGCTTATATACCCAGGAGTACTGCTGGACTATGTATTTTATTTCATCGTCCATCGGATGGTCACCGAAGAGTATAGCCGCCATGGCATCGACCTTCGGCGTGCTGAGTTTCAGGCTGGCCCCGGCAACGAAATACCAGCCCTGATCGTCAACCATCGAATTAGCGGTACCTTCGATTTTGGCGCCACCCGCAAGCGTCTGCTTGATATTCAAACTGCCCAGGAGTTCGTGTTTCTGGAAATCGTAAGTGAAGTTGATATCTCCGAACGGCGTACTGATGTTCTTCACTCCGATCTTCTGTCCATTCGCAATGATGTCGCCGTAGACCACGAAAGTCACCCTTCCGCTCGCGCCATTTGTGCCCGTCATATCGCCCGCGAACCAGTAATTGTTCCACGCGTTGTTGGTGACGTTCATGGAGCCAACCACATTCGTGAAGCTCGTCGCGCCGTTCTGGGAGATGTTCAGGGTCTGGCCCGGCACGGTCCAGACAGAGGTCGAATCTGGTGTCCTGTACAACCACACGTCGAAGCTGTACTTTCCCGGTTCGGAGACTGTTCCCTTCGCGATGAAACCTTTGGCATCGAGCGATTCCGGATCGTTCTGGTCCGCTTTGAATGCAAGATGTACTCCCGCGACGTCGAAGCTGAATGGGACCGCTTCCAGTTTCGAGGTAACAACGCCGCCCGATTTGGAATAGTCTATCGCGCAGCTCTGCGCCTGCAAGCCGAGTATGCCCAAATCAATAGTCCCGGGTATGTGGACATAAGTCGGATAGACATTCAGCATTGTCGGAGTGAACTTCGCGACTTTGTAGTAGGTCATTGCCGTGGCCGTGTTGTCGATTGTAAGGCCTTCGTCACCGTTGCTGAGCAAATAGAAATTGTTGATCGAAACCTTGTCGGTGGTTGCGGCACCGGGAAGATTCGCAAGGTATGCGGCGGAATTGCTGTTTCCCTTTGGTGCCACAGAGATGGACCAGTGGTTCTTTCCCGCGTCGAAGCCGAAATATAGTTGACCCGTTACTGTCAGCGGGAGTATTCCGGCGAGCGACATGGAATCCGCCTGGAAATTTCCGTACTTCAAATCCGTTGGAGTCACCTGAAGCCCGCTGAACGGCACATTGACAGTGCCGGTGACCAGCTGGCCCGCATTGATCATGAAACCGCCCGACTGTGAAATCGACCACTGGCTTCCCTGGATTTGCCACTTTTCGAGGGCGATCGAGATGGTGTCTTTCCCCTGGATCGGGTCGAATTTCTTGCTGTGAAGCACCACGTCGCCGATGTTGAGATCTATGTCCGGATTTGTGACGTTCGAGAGATTGGAATGAATCGTCGTAAGAAGCTTCACGGTATCACCGTCGGCCAGCGAACCGCTCGAATCCGCGACCGCGTCGAACCCGTACAAGGTATAGTGAAGCGAATTACCTTTGGCGTCGGTAACCGCGAGACCGCTCAGTATCGACGAAGGAGCGGTGCCGGACGCAATCAACGCCGGTATCAGGAGCTTCTTCGAATGATCCGTCTCGCCCGGAAGCGCGAGATCCAACTGATCATCGGGGAATTTGATGTTCGCGAACGCGGGATCGGACGTGAATGAGGCCGCGTCGATATACGTCGGGCCGGAAAATTCGCCGATACCGTTGCCAGCATCCGTGATTTGGACGCCGGTATTGCCATCCGCCTGCGCCCCTACCATCGTTCCATTTATTTTGAGCTGGATGCTGTTGACATCGGTTATGAACGGAAGCGTGACGGGCACCGCGTAAGGGACATTGTTGCTGTCTCTCTGACTGCCCGGCCTAATAGCAATATCGTGAAACGCGATCTTAATTGTGGAATCGAGAGGACTGAAAATGGCGTTTGACGGGAGAGATGTGAGATTTCCGCTTATCGAGATTTTGCCACCCTTGGCATCGAGAGTCGTCACTTCTATCGGGAAACCCATGAGCCTCGTGATGTTCATGCCGTTGTAGACCTTGAGCTCGAAATTCAGAGTGTCGTTCCCGAAAGCCTTCAGT
>JAJYGB010000477.1 GCA_021785235.1 Bacteroidota bacterium | reverse complement strand
TGGCAGCGACGGTCGCGGTTGTCTCAACCGTTTTTTCGACGAATGTTTACGCGCAAAGAACGAGGGCCTATCCGGAAAGACAGGCTCCCGCGCATCTGTTGAGGCTTCCGCAGAATCACGTGAGGGTATACGCGGGTAACCGTCCGTACTATTATCATAATGGATACTTCTATAGGGGATGGAGGGGAGGATACGTCCTTTTCCACCCGCCGTTCGGTGCCAGGTTCAGATTTCTTCCCTATGGCTTCTGGAGCTTCCACGTTGGCCCGGCGCTGTATTTCTACGGCGGCGGGGCGTACTTCCAATACCTCCCGGATGAGAACGCCTACGTTGTAGTCCCCAGGCCGAATCAGGCCCCCGCCTCTCCGAGCAGCGATGAGGATGTCATGAGCCTGACCGATGGCTCTACGCTCTCCGGAGTGTTCGTCGGCGCGACCGCGGACAGCATACAGTTCCAGGTGAAGAACGAAGTACGCAGCGTTCCTATAACGCAAGTGAAGTCGATTAACTTCGCCCCTTCTTCGTTCAAGGAACAGAAGTAAATGCGCGCTGCGAAAAGAAAATTTTGGCCTGAGACTGTCAGGCTCTCAGGCCTGTATATTTATCTCCCCGGGATACTCTCCTACCTTGTGTTGTTGAAGGCGAAGATTCTGGATATTTGGGGCTGACATTCGTCCCGCTGTTCCAACCATAAAGACAGGTTCTTCGGAGTAAGGGCGACGCGTTAGGAGAATCGGCTTCCACTGGTTACTTTTCGGGGTGATTGAATAGGCATGACAAGGCGGAGCGGGCTGAAATACCATCATCTCGGGATTCCCACCAAAGTGCACAGGGCTGGTGAAGAATATATCCCGGAGTACGGAGTCTACCATTCGGGATTTGAATCGAGCGAATTCGGAATCGAATGGATGTATTACGACGAAGATTGTGGGCTGCCTGAAATTGTGAAGACAATGCCGCATCTCGCCTTCGAAGCCGGTAATGTCTACGAAGCGATCGAGGGAAAAGAAGTCATCATCGAGCCGAACAGTCTGTCCGCGGGAACCATCGTCGCATTCATAGAAGACGACGGTTTCCCGATCGAGTCCATTCATACAAAAAGAGACGTTCCGACTTGAACCCGTCGATTCGGCCTAAATGCACGCAAGAGCAGCAATATCACGGAGTGCCACGGAGTCACGAAAAGAGACAGGGAGAGAAGAGATTTGTGGTCGAAGAGGGTAATCCACGAGGGAAGTGCAAGACCCTCGCCGATTGCCGGGGGTCACGAAGTCAGTAGTCGGAACAATTAGAGAAGCGCTTCCGTATTCATATTAAAACCGGCGAGCTGCCGATTGAACAGAAGCTATCAGGAGAATTTCAAATGCTGTACATACTTGCCTTTTTTCTCCCACCCATCGCGGTACTCCTCAGCGGGAAACCGATCCAGGCGCTGGTCAATTTCTTTCTCTGCTTTCTGTTCTGGATACCGGCGGTAGTACACGCACTTCTCGTGGTACGCGACCACTATGACGACAGGCGCGCGAAGAAGATTATCAGGGCGATCAAGACTTCAAATGCTTGATAACGAGACATGGGATCGAAGAGGTTGGATGGTTTAGTGGGTGTTATTACCCTGATCGTCCCGGGCACAAATTTCCCTCTTGACATGGCATAATATTTCTATTATCTTGGAAACGCATAATACGATATTCGTTTCCATAGCTCCCATCTGAGCCTTTGTGCAGTCGATGACTGCTTTTTTTAGTGCAAAATGGAAACGTTGTAAACGCAACTCGTTTCCAGAAGAAAGAAGGATTTAGGAATGACTGAGCCTGAGATTAAGAGTAAAATCCTCACGACCGCCGAGGAGATGTTCATGCAGCATGGGTATTCCAAGGTCACAATGGAGGAAATCGCGGCCGGACTCGGGATCAGCAAAAAAACGCTGTACAAGTTCTTCCCGAATAAAAAAGAAGTACTCCGCGAGTTGATGACCGAAAGGCAGTGCGAGTTCATGGAACAAATCGAACTGCTGTGGAAACGTGAAGATCTTGACTTCGTCGGGAAGTTCAGAAATACGCTTGACTTCGTCGGTGAGCGGTCTTCCAGGATGAACAAGCTTCAGGATATTCAGAAGACTGCTCCGGAGATATGGAAAGAGATACATGATTTCAAGAAGGGGAAGATACTCGAAAAGGTCCGCCGCTTGTTCGAGGCCGGGTTCGAGACAGGCATTTTCAGGAGCGATATCGACAGGGACATCGTCATCCTGGTTTACACGAACGCGGTGGAGTCGATCGTGAACCCCGAAGTGTTGTCGGAACTTCCCTGCACCGCCGGCCAGGCGTTCGAAGCCATCTCCAAGATCATATTCGAGGGAATTCTGACGGAAGAGGGAAGATCGAAGTATATCTTCCACAAACCGGTCGCGGTGCTCGCTCAGTAAAAGCAAATTCCTAAACCAAAATGAAAAATGTGAAGCTCATAGTTAGAGGCAATGTATGAAGAAGATAAAGTTCTATTCGATTATCGTTGTAACCATAGCCGTCATCGTGGCGGTTCTTCTCCGGAACCGCGCGCAGATCAAGGCCGAGACAAAGAATCTGAATGTCGATAGTTACGCCGTCACCGTGGCCACAGTGGGGAAGGAAGATCTCACAAATAAATTCGACCTGGTCGGGACGATAAACGCCGATAACGACGTGACCATCGTCGCGGAGGCGTCGGGCAAAGTCACTAAGGTGCTCGCCCGCGTCGGCGACAACGAGCGGGCAGGCGCGGAGCTGATACAGCTCGACGATAAGCTTCAGACCGCCGCCCTCAAACTGGCGCAGGTCAACCTCGACAAGGCGACCAAGGACTATGAGCGGTACAAACAGCTTTATAAGGAAAACTCAATTACCGATTCCCAGCTCGAAAGCGCTGAACTCGCCTACGAGTCGGCGAACGACCAGTTCGTCAATGCGCACCGTCAGTACAACAACACAAGGATAACGACTCCAATCTCAGGCGTCGTCACCGCGCGCACGGTCGATGTCGGCGCGTTCGTCAACGCCGGAATGGTCGTCGCGGAGGTAGTCGACATATCAAAGCTGAAGGTTACCGTCAATGTCGCCGAGCAGGACGTCATGGATTTCAAAGCCGGAGATCCGGTGACGATTTTCACGGATGTCTATCCCGGCGTCGAATTTACGGGCCGCATCAAAACGATAAGCTCGAAGGGGGACGCGGACCATACCTATCCTGTGGAAGTGGAATTCCCCAACAGCTCGGACCACCCGCTGAAAGCAGGTATGTTCGCGCAAATCTATTTCACCGAAAAGTCGCCGGTTAATTCACTTGTCATACCGCGACAGGCGCTCGTCGGGAGCGTTGAAAACGCACAGGTGTACGTTGTGAACAACGGGATTGCCAGGCTGAGGGATATCGTGGTCGGGACGAGCCATAATAATTACCTGGAAGTGCTAAGCGGGCTCAAAGCCGGCGAGACGATCGTGACGAACGGGCAGGACAACCTCGAAGATGGATATAAGGTGACAATCGCCGGTTAAGATGCATGTTATGCGGCGCATAAATGCCGCCCGACAAGAATTTGAAAAGGACCAATTGAAATGACGGTTACAGAATTAGCGATAAAAAGGCCGACGCTCGTGGTCGTGGTATTTGGCGCGCTCGCGCTCCTCGGAATCTACAGCCTGATGAATCTGAATTACGAGCTTCTGCCGAAAATTACTCCACCGGTACTTTCGGTATCGACAATATATCCCGGCGCATCCCCCAACGAGGTGGAGAGCTCAGTCACCAAACCCGTTGAAGACGCACTGGCTTCCCTGGATCAGGTTTACAGTATGACGTCTACTTCAAACGAAGGTGTCTCCTTCGTGATGGTACAATTCGATCAGTCGGCCGACGTTAACACCGAACTGCAGGACGCGCAGCAGAAGATAAATCAGATTGTCAGCACCTTGCCGTCCGGTGCGAAGACTCCGGCAATTTCGAAGCTCGATCTCCAGGCGATCCCCGTCCTGCGACTGGGTGTTACGAGCAATATGCCGTCCACTAAGTTCTACCAGTTCGTCCTCGACAGGATCCAGCCGCGGCTGTCGGAGATCCCCGGTGTCGGCCTCGTTACACTCGTCGGCGGTTTACAGCGCGAAATAAGAGTTAACCTGGACGAGGGAAAACTCAGGGCGTATGGCATTTCCGTGCTGCAGGTCCTCAATGCCGTGCAGACTTCCAACCTCGATTACCCGACGGGGAAGCTTCAGAACAGCCAGAACCAGTTGATAGTAAGGGTAGCCGGCCGTTTTAATTCCGTCGATGCCATCAGAAACCTCATAATCAAGAGGTCGAAGGATGGCGGCGAAGTCAGATTATCGGACATCGCCGACGTGGAAGACGGACACAAAGAGTATCAGACCATTACCCGCATTGACGGCGTTACGTCCATCGGCATACTCGTACAGAAACAAACCGACGCGAACGCCGTCAACGTGAGCAAGCTGGTCCGCGCCGAGCTGAATAAAATCGAAAGTGAGAACAAGGCGGAGAATATAAAGTTCGTTATAGCGCAGGACGGATCGCGGTTCACTATCGATGCGGCAAACGGAGTTAAGTTCGATCTCGCGCTCGCCGTCATCCTCGTTGCAGTCGTCATGCTCCTGTTCCTCCACAGCGTGCGCAATTCGTTCATAGTAATGCTTGCCATCCCGGCCTCCATCCTCTCGACGTTCATCGTTATGTATGTCCTCGGATACAGCCTGAACCTGATGACGCTCCTCGGACTATCGCTGGTCGTCGGGATATTGGTGGACGACTCCATCGTCGTCATCGAGAACATACATCACCATCTTGAGAAGGGTGAGAAACCGGCGGTTGCGGCGGTGAAGGGGAGAAACGAGATAGGTTTCGCGGCACTTTCCATCACTATGGTGGACGTCGTCATTTATGTCCCCCTCGCTCTGACCGGCGGTCTAATCGGAAACATCATACGCGAGTTCGCGATGGTGGTAGTCATATCGACACTGATGAGCCTGTTCGTCTCATTCACGGTTACCCCTCTGCTTGCGTCCAGGATAAGCAAACTCGAAAGAATGACGGACAGGACGTTCATAGGGAAATTCGCAATTGGGTTTGAGAAATATTTCCATAAGCTGGTTGCCAGTTACATCAGCCTGCTTAAATGGAGCCTTGGCAATAGGTGGAAGGTCGTCTCTTTTTCGGCGGCTCTTTTCATAGCGTCGTTGATGCTTGCCCCGCTCGGTTTCATCGGTGCCGAGTTTATTCCGCAATCCGACATGGGACAGTTCGCTGTCACGCTCGATATGCCTCCGGATTATTCGGTGACGAACACGAACTTCGTTACAGAGAAGGTTGAGAGATACGTGAATAGTCTGCCGCAGGTTAAGAAGGATTTCGTTCAGGTTGGTGTTTCTAACGAGGGGCTCATCGGGCAGACTTCCAACCACAGCTCGGAGCTTGATGTCGAACTCGTGCCGAAGGAACAGAGAAGCCTTTCGACCGACCAGGTCGGCGAGGAGATAAAGAAGTACGCGCTCCAGATACCGGGCGTGAGGGTCCGCGTCGACCCGATCGGTTTGTTCGGCACTGCCAACCAGACGCCCATACAGCTGATTGTCAGCGGTCCGAGCCGGACCGACGTCCTGAAATCCGCGCAGGTTCTGGAAGATGTCGTGAAATCGATCCCGGGGACCGCGGATGTGCGCCTTTCGACGGATCTTAGTAGTCCCGAGATGCGCGTCGAAATAGATCGCCAGAAACTGGCCACGTTCGGACTCTCGATTGCCGATGTCGGTGCGACGCTGCAGGTCGCGATGCAGGGGAACGATGACGCGAAATTCAGACAGGGCGGAGACGACTTTGATATCCTTGTATCGCTGGACAAGTTCGATAAGTCGAAAATATCCGACCTGAAACAGATGACGTTCATAAACAGCAAGGGTCAAAAGATTCAGCTCCAGCAATTCGCGAGGGTCTATCAGTCTACAGGCCCTTCGGCGCTTCAAAGGTTCGACAGGATAAGCGCCGTCACAGTGTATTCGCAGGTCGTCGGCCGCCCGACCGGAACTGTAGGTCAGGACATAAAGAACACGATGGCTAAGAAGACGCTCCCCACGGGAGTCGACATAACCTACTGGGGAGATCTCAAGAACCAGGCAGACGCGTTCAGTAGTCTCGGTCTTGCGCTCATAGCGGCAATAATATTCGTATATATGGTCATGGTTGCGCTGTACGATTCGTACCTGGATCCTTTCATAATACTCTTCTCGATACCGGTCGCCATGGTCGGCGCGTTCCTCGCGCTCGCCCTGACGATGAACTCACTCAATATCTTCTCGATACTCGGTATAATCATGTTGATCGGACTGGTCGGCAAGAACGCGATTTTGCTGGTGGATCGAACCAACCAGAAGAAAAGAGAAGAGGGCGTGTCCACTTTTGAAGCGCTGATCGAGGCCGGTGAAAGCAGGATCCGTCCCATATTGATGACTACGACCGCGATGGTTATCGGAATGATGCCGTTGGCGTTGTCTCACGACGCAGGTTCCGAATGGAAATCGGGTCTGGCATGGGCAATCATCGGCGGGCTTATCAGCTCGATGTTTCTTACGCTTGTACTCGTGCCGGTTATGTACGAGCTCCTCGAACATGTGCAGGCAAGGTTGAAAAGTATTGTCCGAAAGAAGTCGGAAGGACAAGCGTCCGGGCTTGAGCCCGAGACGGCAAGGAATTGAGTGCAGCCGTCCATGACACCGTCTAACTAGACTTTCATTGACTCCGTGTCTTTGTCGTAAATCTCTGTCTGCTACAGGGACTGGCGAAAGAGGCACGGAGGCTCCTCTAAGGCCTTCCCTACTGACGTAAGTGGAGGCTTTCATCCCTTTTAGAATCCCGCTCTGCTGATTATATTTTCAAAGAAATTCAGCCATAATCACAGAGAGTCAGCCCGTGAAACCAGGCGAAGAATCAATAACCATTATCCGTCATGATTGGACGGCGGAAGAGATTGCGGAAATCTACAACCTACCGCTGCTCGACCTCGTGTATAAGGCCGCGACCGTCCACAGGCAATTCCACGATTCATCCGAAATACAGGTGTGTTCACTCCTTTCGATAAAAACGGGCGGCTGCTCCGAAGACTGCGCGTATTGTCCGCAGTCGGCCGAGTA
>JAJYGB010000276.1 GCA_021785235.1 Bacteroidota bacterium | reverse complement strand
GTTATTATGCCGATCGACTTGCCCTCGATGAGATTGAGGTACTTTTGGACGAAAACCTCGTCTCCGGTCCTTACCCGTTCCTGTGCCGCCGCCTGGATGGCGATGGACATGACTACAAGGAAGATCGACTGTAATTTCTTCATCTTTTTTTCTCCTTCAGAAAATCCGACACGTTCCGGCGGGCAAGCATCCACCCCGCGAGCGTCATGCCATCCCAGATAGTTCCATTACCGGCAAGCTCCTCAAACTCCGCCACCGTCATCCTCAGCACCTCAAATTCTTCCGACGCGTCTCTTTCTCGCGTGGCTATGCTCAGCCCGGTAGCAAGATAAACCCTGCAGATCTCGTCGGTGGCGCCGTTGAAGGGATTGAATTCGCCGATCTGTCTCAATTCGCGGGCGGCCAGTTGTGCTTCCTCGGCGAGCTCGTTCTTCGCCGTCGACAGGAAGTCGCCATCTTTAACCCCTCCGCAGGCGAATTCCATACTTTCCTTCTTCCACAGGTACCTAAACTGTTTGACGAGGACGAGCGTGCCGTCGTCATGGACGGGAATGACCATCGCCGCTCCGGGGGTGTGCACATAATGGTACTCCCCGGTTTGGCCGCCGGGGAGCGTGTAATTATCCAGCTTGTATTCCCAGTAGGGATTCTTAAGAAGTAGTTTTGTGCTGAGTGTTTCTAACTTCTTGAGGGACAAGTTTAAAGCAATTCGACAAGCTCTCGTTCGGAAAAGAAGAATCCGATCTCCCGCTCCGCGTTCTCGGGTGAATCGGAACCGTGAACTATGTTTTCGCCTTTGCTCTCGGCAAAATCCTTTCTTATTGTTCCAGGCGCGGCATCCTTCGGATCCGTGGCGCCGATAAGCTTCCTGAACTCTTCAAATGCGTTTTCCTTCTCGAGAACCATCGGAATGCAGGGGCCGGACGTCATGAACTCAACGAGGCCGTTGTAGAACGGACGTTCCTTGTGAACGGCGTAGAACTCTCCGGCCGTTGCTTTTGTCAGCCGCACCATCTTCAGGCCGGCGACCTTGAAATTCGCTTTCTGTATTCATGCGATGACCTCACCGGCAAGATTTCTTTTAACGCAGTCGGGTTTCAATATTGCGAGTGTGCGACTCATAATTGGATTAGGTTTCCTTTCAGAATTTTCTCATTCAGCGACCGCCGGCCGGCTTACAGCCGGACGCTGAAAGCAATTACTTCTTCTTTGATTTCGAGGGACTCTTTTTCGTTTTTGATTTGGCCGCGGGTTTTCTCACCGTGACGCTGGTCTTCTTTTTCGACTTCGATCCGAGGGCCTTTGCGACAGCCTGGCCTATTAGCGCGGGACTCTCGACGACGTGGATTCCCGCTTTCTTCATGGCCGCCATCTTCTCGTCGGCGGTACCGTGCCCGCCGGAGATAATCGCGCCGGCGTGTCCCATCCTCCGTCCCGGAGGAGCCGTGCGTCCCGCGATGAAACCGATCACTGGTTTATCGAAATACTTCTTGATGTATGCCGCGGCCTCCTCCTCGGCAGTTCCACCGATCTCGCCTATCATGACGACGGCTTCGGTCTGTTCATCATCCTTGAAGAGCTCCAGAGCATCTATGAACTTCGTTCCGATTACGGGGTCGCCGCCGATTCCAACGCATGTCGACTGCCCGTAACCCTGCGCGGTAACCTGCGCTACCGCCTCGTAAGTCAACGTTCCGCTGCGTGAAATCAGGCCCACGGAGCCTTTCCTGTGGATGAAACCGGGCATGATTCCGACCTTCGCCTTCCCGGGTGAAATGACGCCGGGGCAATTCGGGCCGACCATCCGGACGTTCTTCTTCTTAAGATAGTCGTAGACACCGACCATGTCTCGAACGGGGATTCCCTCGGTAATGCAGACTACCAGTCGGACACCGGCGTCTGCGGCTTCTATGATCGCGTCCGGAGCAAACGCCGCGGGGACGAATATGACCGATGCATTGGCGCCTTCCTGCTCGACCGCCTCTGCGACCGTATTGAATACCGGCACGTTAAAATGCTTCGTCCCCCCCTTACCTGGAGTGACGCCGCCGACAACCTTCGTCCCGTATTCGATCATCTGTTCGGTATGAAATGATCCTTCGCCTCCTGTGATTCCCTGAACCACAAGGCGAGTCGCTTTGTCAACTAAAATGCTCATTGTAACTCTCTTTCAACTCTTCAAAGATTGTTCGATATGATTTGCCAAAGTGAGAATGGTTTCTTCCTCGAATTGCCTTCCGAGCAGCTGCAGGCCGATCGGGAGAGATGACGAATCTCGTCCGACCGGCACGGAGACGCCGGGTATGCCTGCAAGGTTCGCCGAAACCGTGAATATATCTGAAAGGTACATCTGTATGGGGTCCGAAGTTTTTTCACCGATCTTGAAGGCGGTGGTCGGTGCCGTGGGCGTGATTATCGCGTCGACTCCACGGAAGGCGTCGTCAAAATCCTGCTTAATTAGCCTGCGCACGCGCTGGGCTTTTTTGTAGTAGGCGTCGTAGTACCCGGCGGAGAGCACGAATGTACCGAGCATTATTCTTCGCTTGACTTCAGGGCCAAACCCTTCGGTCCGGGACTGGACGTACATCTCTTCGAGCTCCTCGACGTTCCTGTCCCTGTGGCCGTATCGTGCCCCGTCGTATCTCTCAAGATTCGATGAAGCTTCCGCCGTAGCAAGTATGTAGTACGTCGGAATTGTGTAATCGAGATGAGGCATCGACACTTCTTTTATTTCCACGCCGATTGAACGGAGCGAATCTATTTGCTCCTCGACAGCCTGACGCACATCGTCGGCAACGCCTGCGCTCAGGGCATCCTTCGCGACACCAACCCTGAACTTCCTGACGTCTCGGTCGAGCAGCGAAGTGTAAGATGGTACTGCCTTCTCGGCGGAGGTCGAATCCCGTTCGTCATGTCCGGCAAGAACCTCCATTATCAGTGCGACGTCGTAAACCGAATTCGCAAAGGGGCCGATGACGTCGAACGACGAGGCGAATGCCACGAGTCCATATCTCGAGACGCGGCCGTAGGTCGGCTTCAGCCCGACCACGCCGCAGAATGAAGCCGGCTGTCTTATCGAGCCGCCGGTATCTGTGCCGAGAGCGACATGGCAGAGTCCCGCCGCCACAGCCGCGGCACTCCCGCCGCTCGATCCGCCCGGGACCCTTGAAGCGTCCGCCGGATTCAGCACCGTGCCGAACGCGCTGTACTCGGTTGACGATCCCATGGCAAATTCATCCATGTTAGTCTTGCCGATTATGACGACGTCCTCCCGCTCCAAGCGTTCGATGACCGTCGCGTCATAGACTGAGACAAAATTCTCGAGTATCTTCGAGCCACAGGTGAGGCGCTTGTCCTTCATGGCAATGACGTCTTTAACGCCAAGAACGAGCCCGGCCAGTTTCCCGGCGCTGCCGGCCTTTATCTTCGCGTCGACTTTCTCCGCGGCTTCGATCGATTCATCGAAAAGCTGCAGGAAAGCGTTCAGGTCCGATCTGGATTTCGCCTCTTTGAGATATGCCTTGACGACGCCGCTGCACGAGGCTTCCCCCGCGAGGAGTCTTTTTCTGAGATTCTGATATGTATCCGCCAAAACTTCCGGTTACTTTAGTTCGCTGTTCGACTTGGATTCGGACTTGGAACTCTGAGAAATCGAAGAGTCGACGGCTTTGGGTGCAGCCTGAGACTTCGGCTCTTCACTCGCAGGCTTCTGTATCTCGTCCGAGACGTCGCGCATCGCTTTCTTGAATTCTCTTATTCCTTTACCTACCGACTGGGCAATATCCGGTATCTTTTTCGGTCCGAAGAAAATAACGAGCACGAAAAGGATTAAAAGGATTTTTCCAATACTAAAATCTTCAAGCATCTGATTCTGCTCCGGAGTCCGCTATTCGCTGACCCCATTTCAAGTTTGTTCATCTGAATCACGTGAGGACTTCGACGCGTCTTCAGAACCTGACACGCCGAAACATGATTAATTTAAACCTATCACGGCTATCTTCAAAGCCATCGAATCGTCACCGGCGGCACAGCGACTATTTGGGAGGGTATTGGTTAGGGCGGGCTGACCGTCAGGATTTGGGTTCCGTCTTCGATCCCGATTCGGCTTTCACGTCCTGGCTCATAGTCGGCTGTTGGATCTCTTTCGGCTTCGAGGCAGGTTCACTATCCACCGCCTTTGAGACTTCGTCCTGGACGTCCTTAATAGACTTCTTGAACTCGCGGATTCCTTTGCCGATCGACTGAGCTATATCTGGTATTCGCTTCGGTCCGAAAAAAATTATCAACACAACGGCTATCAGTAGTAACTTATCCCAACTGAGGAGGTCTTCAAGCATATTCTTTGCCTAAGCTTTGGTTCTTACTTTCTTTGTCATCAAAATCACGACTTAACTTCCACCCCGGTTCCTGTCTTGGTCTTCAAATCCTGATTCGGGAGAGGCTCGCTAATTTTTTGCTGTTCCTTGGGCCTGGGTTTCGGCTCTTCGCTGACAGATTTCGCCACTTCATCCTGCACATCCTTCATCGCCCTTTTGAATTCGCGGATCCCCTTGCCGATCGACTGCGCAATATCCGGAATCCTCTTCGGGCCAAAGAACACGATGAGGACTACGATGATTATTAAAAGCTCACCGAAACCAATGTTTTCGAACATATCTCTGAACTACTCTTCTCTCTAGTCTTTCTTCTCTTCTTCTTTCTTGTCGGATCCCTCTTCGGGCTCCTTTACCGACTTCTTGAATTCCCTGATCCCTTTGCCTATACCCTGCGCGAGCTCAGGAATTTTCTTGCCTCCGAAGAGCAACAAGAGCGCGGCGACAATGAGAATTATCTCCGTTGGGCCGATTGAGTCAAACATAGCAACCTCTGCTTTCCATCAATTTAAACTCTCTACCACCGATTTCAAAACCATCACTCCGCTCGAGCTCCCCAGTATTTGTTCGCTCGCGCGTTCCGGGTGAGGCATCATTCCGAGCACGTTACGTTTGGCGTTCACGATCCCCGCAATATTCAGTATCGATCCGTTGGGGTTCGATTCCGGTGTAATTTGTCCGTCCGCTGTCGAATAACGAAACACGATCTGGCCGTTGTCCTCCAGGTCTTTCAACGTCGAATCGTCGGCGTAGTAGTTGCCGTCGCCGTGGGCGATCGGCACCTTCAGCACCTGTCCAATTTTCAACGCGGAAGTGAAAGGAGTCGCGGTCGTTTCGGTCCTCAAATAGACTTGCCTGCAAATGAACTTCAGGTTCGCGTTCCTGAGGAGGGCACCGGGAAGAAGGCCGGTCTCGACCAGCACCTGGAAACCGTTGCAGATTCCCATGACGCGCCCGCCATGCTCCGCGAATTTGACGACCTCGTTCATAATGGGCGAAAATCTCGCGATGGCGCCGGACCTCAGATAATCGCCGTAAGAAAATCCGCCCGGGAGTACCACTAAGTCGACTCCCGCGAGGCTTGTTTCCTTATGCCACAGTAATTCGACCTTCTGGTTGAGCACAGATCCGAAGGCGTTGTACGCGTCCATGTCACAGTTGGAGCCCGGAAAGACTACCACTCCGACTTTGCCCTTCATGACGCGATCTTTCCTTTCGGCTGCCGGCTTGAGAACTTCGTCACTGTCTTGCCGGACTCATCGAATAATTCACATTCATACTCTTCCGTAACGGGATTCGCAAGAAGCTTCGTGCATGCGGATCGCACCAACGCGGCGGCGCGTTGAGCGTCCGATTCGTCGACGGACAAATCTATGTTCTTACCCGTCCTGACGCTCCCCAGTTTAGCAAAGCCGAGATTGTGCAGGCTACTTTCGATTGCCTTCCCTTGCGGGTCCAGAATCTTCGATTTAAGTGTTACCTCTATTCTTGCCTTGAACAAATATACCTCCTCAGATATCGAAACTGCTCAGCTCGACGTCCTCATCCTCTTCAGCATGTTTGCGCAGGGACAAAGCTGCCTTAATGTGTTCGATCACCCACCGGATGAGTCCGCCGACTATGTAAAGCACCAAAAGCCAGAACAATGCCCTGCCGAAGGTGACGACCGCAACGATAAGACCGAGTGAAAAGACCATAAACTTAAGGGGATGAGATCGGATCGCCCTCTTGCTGAACTTTGGGAGAGTGTCATACCTGACAGTGCTTACCATCAGGAGCGACAGCGCGACCGCCAAAGCCGGCATGAACGACGCTGCTCCGGCGCTCAGCGCCCCCAGATTTCCGTCGTAAAACAGCAAAATAAAAGAGCTGATGGTGATGGCACTGGAAGGGATCGGGAGTCCTTTGAAATAATCCTTGTTGAACCCGACGAGTTGGACATTGAAACGAGCCAGACGGAGCCCGCCGAATACCATTACCATCGCACTAGCCAGAGTCCCGATCGGCCCCAGGCTGTGAAGCCCGACTTTGTACATCATGAACGAAGGCGCAACCCCAAACGACACGAGGTCCGATAAAGAGTCGAGCTCGACGCCGAATTCGCTCGAGCTCTTCGTCAATCTTGCCATCACACCGTCGAGGCTGTCGAATATCGCCGCGAGTACAACAAGCCAGGCGGCCGATACAAAGTTACGATCCGCGGAAGCCAGAATTGACATGAATCCGGAGAACATGTTTAAGATTGTAAAGAAGCTCGGAATAACCGCCCTGGAAATGTGTATGTTGTATTTCCGCTTCCTACTCATTCCGCAGAACTCCAAGGATTGTGCTCCCCCCAAGGGTCTTTTCGCCGAGTGCCACTTTTACTTCGCAGTTCATCGGAAGGAGCACGTCCACCCGCGATCCGAACTTGATCATTCCGAACCTCTCACCGGCTCCAACCCCCTGGCCATCCGAAAGCTCGCACACTATCCTGCGCGCTATGAAACCTGCTATCTGTTTGAACAGCACGCGCTGCCCCTTGTTTTCGATCCCTATCAACATCCGCTCGTTTCTTTCGCTCGATTTCTCATCGAAGGCGACGATGTACTCGCCCTTGATATATTTGAGAAACTTCACCGTCCCGTTGAGGGGGATCCTGTTCACGTGAACGTTCGCCGGCGACATGAATATGCTGATCATCTTCGCCCGCGTCCGGAGAAATTCGGGCTCGTCGGTTTCGCCGATAAAAACCACCTTGCCGTCGGCGGGGGAAATCACTATCTCGTCGCCCGATGCGGCCGGAGTACGGTCGGGGTCGCGGAAGAAATAGA
>JAJYGB010000470.1 GCA_021785235.1 Bacteroidota bacterium | reverse complement strand
CATATCTGAGCTCCTTTGAGTTTAGGTTCATCAAAGTTATAACCGGCCGCGCTAAAGTTCTTGAGACTATTTTATCTCCACTGGGAGCACTCGGTAGAGACGGCCCTTGAAAGCGTTCAGCAAGATGATCTTCACTGGAAACCGCAATATAGCGTCATTTGGAGCCTTCTCTCATATTGAGTCCCAATCTTGACTATAAAATCCAGATTAGTTAAACTGATAGTGCTTTAATATGAAACCTGAAGGCAGCCAGCTCAGCGGCGTCTGTGTGATCTGCGAGTTGGTTATGAGAAGCCGAGAAAGAAAAGCAGCCCGCTGAATGTCGACATCTGAGAATTGAGGAGCATAGAATGAATAACTCCGACTTAACCGTCGAGAAGCTAGCAAACGAAGAATACAAGTACGGTTTCGTCACTGAGATTGAGACTGATAAAATTCCCAAGGGACTGAACGAGGATGTGATCAGGCTCATATCCGCTAAGAAGAGCGAGCCCGAATGGATGACGGAGTGGCGCCTGAAAGCCTACAAGCACTGGCTGACGATGACTGAGCCTCACTGGTCGAACGTCAAGTACAATCCCATCGACTACCAGGATATCGTCTACTACGCGGCGCCGAAAAAGAAGCCCACATTGAATAGCCTGGATGAAGCTGATCCGGAACTGGTGAAAGCGTTCGAGAAACTCGGCATCCCCATCGAGGAACAGAAGAGACTCGCGGGAGTCGCCGTCGATGCGGTGTTCGACAGCGTGTCCGTCGCGACGACATTCAAAGAGAAACTGGGCGAACTCGGAATTGTTTTCTGTTCGATGTCGGAGGCCCTCCAGAAGTATCCGGATCTCGTGAAGAAGTACCTCGGAACCGTGGTTCCCTACACAGATAATTTTTTCGCGTCATTGAACTCGGCGGTTTTCAGCGACGGCTCATTCGCATATGTGCCGAAGGGGGTGCGATGCCCGATGGAGCTTTCGACATACTTCCGCATCAACGCTTCGGAGACCGGACAATTCGAGCGGACGCTCATCGTCGCCGAAGAAGGCGCGTATGTGAGCTATCTCGAAGGCTGCACCGCGCCGATCCGCGACACGAACCAGCTTCACGCGGCGGTTGTGGAACTGGTGGCACTTGATAACGCCGAGATAAAATATTCAACTGTGCAGAACTGGTATCCCGGCGACAAGGACGGCAAGGGCGGCATTTACAACTTTGTAACGAAACGCGGCGCATGCAGGGGCGTCAACTCGAAGATATCCTGGACGCAGGTCGAGACAGGCTCCGCGATCACGTGGAAATACCCGAGCTGCATACTTCAGGGAGATAATTCCGTGGGCGAATTCTACTCAGTCGCTATGACGAACAATATGCAACAGGCAGACACCGGCACCAAGATGATACACATCGGCAAGAACACGAGGAGCACTATAATCTCGAAGGGAATCTCGGCCGGCAGGAGCAACAACAGTTACCGCGGACAGGTGAGGATCACCAGGAAAGCCGAGAACGCGAGAAATTATTCACAGTGCGATTCGCTCCTCATCGGCGACAAGTGCGGCGCCCACACATTCCCTTATCTGGAAACAAACAATCCGACAGCCCAGGTCGAGCACGAAGCCACGACGTCAAAAATCGGCGCGGACCAGATCTTCTACCTGAACCAGAGAGGCATATCCACCGAAGACGCCGTCAGACTTATTGTGAACGGCTATTGCAAGGAAGTGTTCAAGCAGCTCCCGATGGAGTTCGCGGTCGAAGCGACCAGGCTTCTCAGCATGAGCCTCGAAGGAAGCGTCGGGTAAGTCGGGAATGTCGGGACATCGGAACATTGGAATAGTGGATTTAGGGATTAATGGATTTACGGAATTGCAGGACAAACGGGACTTCTCGGTGTGCCCCTTCCCCTTTGCTCCATGCAGTCAACAGTGAACAACAAAACTCTTGAAAGTGAAATGTTAGAAATTAGAAACTTACACGCGTCGGTTGAAGGAAAAGAAATTTTAAGGGGAATTGATCTGAATGTGAACGCGGGCGAAGTGCACGCGATAATGGGACCGAACGGGTCGGGCAAAAGCACGCTCGCCAATGTATTGGCGGGTCGACCGGAATACCAGGTAACCGCCGGGGAGGTCATATACGAAGGAAAAGACCTCCTCGCGATGGCACCCGAAATACGCGCAAGAGAGGGCGTTTTCCTCGCTTTTCAGTACCCCGTCGAGCTCCCGGGAGTAAACAACACGACTTTTCTGAGAACGGCTCTCAATGAAGTACACAAGCACAGAAACCAGCCCGAGGTTACTGCGGGAGCTTTCCTGGCCATGCTCAAGAAGAAGATGCAGTTGGTCGAGATGCCCGACACCCTCCTCGGCCGCGCGGTGAACGAAGGCTTCTCCGGCGGCGAGAAGAAGCGCAACGAGATTTTGCAGATGGCGGTCCTCGAGCCGAAGCTCGGGATACTCGACGAGACCGATTCAGGACTCGACATTGACGCGCTGAGAATAGTAGCCAACGGCGTCAACAAGCTGCGGGCAAAGGACAACGCCATCATCGTCGTCACGCACTACCAAAGGCTGCTCAACTACATCGTCCCCGATTTTGTCCACGTCCTCTATAACGGAAAGATCGTCAAGTCAGGCGACAAGGAACTGGCACTCGAGCTGGAGGAAAAGGGCTACGACTGGCTCAAGGATGAAGAGGTCGCCGCGAGATGAACGTCGGAGAAATAATCGAATACTGGAACGCTGGAATAATGGATTGTTGGATTCACGGACTCCTGATTGGCCGAAAAAGCAGTCTCGCACAGTCCGGAAACGAATGGAACGGGGAGCTGAACGCTGACCGCTTAACGCTGAAGGCCGAACGATAATGAGTGAGACTTCCGAAATAAGAAATTGGTATCTGTCCCTTTTCAGGGACTTCGAGAACAGCTTGAACGGCGAGAAATCCAAACCCGTTCACAAGATCCGCAGGGCGGCGATAGACAAGTTCGCCGAGCTCGACTTCCCTAATCTTCACCAGGAGGATTGGCGATTCACCGACATAAGTCCCATCCTGAAGCACACGTTCTCATACGCCGTAGGAAAAGAGTCACCCACCCCTTCGCCGAAAGACATCTCGCGATTTCTCTTCGGCGGGATGCGCGCACACACGATGGTATTCGTGAACGGTTTCTATTCCGCCGCGCTGTCGAAATCCCTCCCGCTCCAGAAGGGCGTTGTGATCGCCAGCCTGGCCGAAGCCATGAAGAGCGACGAGGGGCAAATCAGCGTAAACATATCGAAGTATCTCGACCCGGGGGCCGATGCCTTCACCGCGCTCAACACTGCCTTCACGCTCGACGGCGCGTACATCAATGTCCCTGAGGGGGCTGTTGTCGAAGACCCCGTACACATTCTCTATTTGTCGACGGGAAAAGCACAGACGATCTCGCAGCCGCGGAACCTCATCATAACGGGAAGTAACTCACAGGTTAGGATCGTTGAACACTACGCCAGCCTGCGCTCGGGTGTTTACTTCACGAATTCCGTGACGGAGGTGAAAGTAGGTAAGAACTCCGTCGTCGACGCCGTCAAAGTGCAAGCGGAGAATATAGAATCGTATCACGTGGCTACAACCGTTGCATCGATCGACGCGGACGGCAACTACGAGTCTCATGCCCTCTCAAACGGATCGAGGTTATACCGGCACAACTTGAATGTCACTCTGGGGGGCGAGGGAGGCAACACGACACTTGAAGGACTCTACCTGACTGCCGGCGATCAGCTTTCGGATACACACTCGATGATCGACCACGCCTCCCCTCACTGCACGAGCGGCGAACATTACAAAGGGATACTTGACGGGAGGTCGCGCGCGGTGTTCAACGGAAAAATCATGGTCCGAAAGGACGCTCAGAAGACCAATTCTTACCAGGAGAACAGGAACATAATCCTCTCTAACGAAGCGAAGGTCGACACGAAACCGCAGCTCGAGATTTTCGCCGACGATGTCAAATGCTCGCACGGCGCAACGGTCGGCCAGCTCAGCAAAGAGTCGATGTTCTACCTGAGATCCCGGGGAATCGGCGAGGAACAGGCCCGGATGATACTGATTTACGCCTTCGCTAACGACGTTCTCAAGAACATCAAGGAAGACGCTGTGCGGACCGAGCTCGAAGGTGTCCTCGCGAGCCGGTTCCTGGTTGGCGTTCAATGAGGGCGGGAACATGAAAAAAGCCCGCAAAACAACAAACCAGAGCCAAAATCTGAGAGGTTGATATGGATGCTTTGGAAAAAAAGGCTCTTGAAGATAGAGTAGTCGATGCGATCAAAGAGTGCTATGACCCGGAAATTCCCGTGAACATCTGGGAGCTCGGGTTGATTTATGAAATCAATGTCGGAGACGACCCGGTGGTGAACATAAAGATGACGCTCACTGCCCCCGGCTGTCCGGCGGCGAGGTCGTTACCTATAGAAGTGCACGAAAGGGTCGCACAAATACCTGAGATCAGCGACGTCAAAGTCGAAGTCGTCTGGGATCCGCCATGGACGCCGGAAATGATGTCTCAGGAAGCGAAACTGGAATTAGGGTTTATGTGATATGACAGTCCTGAGCTTTCACGTGACCTGCCGTTCAACATTTAAAATAGACTGGTGACGAATGAAGATCAGTGCACAGGAAGAGTATGGTATGCGCTGTCTGTTGCGCATAGGAAGTTCGGAGCTTCCCGAAGGCTTGACGATACCGGATATCAGCCGGCTTGAAGGGCTCAGCCCCGCGAACGTGGCCAAGCTTCTCAGGATACTCCGGCTCGGCGGCTTTGTTGACAGCGCACGCGGACGCTCGGGGGGATATAAACTTGCCAAAGCGGCCGATCAGATAGTGATAGGCGAAGTCCTCGCGGTCCTCGGAGGAAGGATTTATAACCCGACGTTCTGCGACTCGCACACTGGAATGAGCGCTGTCTGCAACCACATAATCGATTGTTCGATGCGCTCATTATGGCGGTCCATACAGGATGCAGTCGATACGGTCCTCAGCAGGATTACTCTCAGGGACATGCTGGGCAACGAGAAAGTCGTCATGGAACTCGTGGCGACTATCAACAAAGAGATGTCCGAAGAGAAGGCTGCCTGACATCCGCATTGTTTGCCCGTCTTAACGTCAACTCGCGCGGGCTTTCAATTCCTGTATAAAAACAGGTATATCGGATACGCGTTGACAACAACACCGTTCTTCCCACTCTTAATATAAGCGGTCAGCGTGATCTCCTTGTGAGGAAGATTCGAGTACACGTTTGAGGATTGCACCCAAACACCTTGTGTGCTGTTTGATTCTATCGATCCGCCTTTGATAAACGTGCTGTCTGTTGCATCGTACAACTCAAGTATGCAATCGGCGGACGGATCGGCAGTCTTCAGGTACGCGACGAACATTACAGTATCTACGCCGACATAGTTGTCGATATCAAATTTTATTATTCCGACACTTGGCGAAAGCATATATCCGGATGTGTCTGAAATCCCCACGCCGTACCCCGGACTCATTTCAAATCGAATTTGTTTGTCGCTGGTCCCAGTCGCTCCAGTAGGACCCGTTGGACCTGCCGGCCCCACAGGACCCATTTCACCTTGCGGGCCTCTGCATCCTGCAATGGCAAAAGCAATGAGTGAACACGCCGTAAAAATAGTCTTTTTCATAAAAGGTTATCCGCCTTCCATTTGCTCTTAGATGTCAAATGCTCTGGTTGAACCGACGCCGCGCATACGGTCGCCGGATTTGCGCCGTTCAATATCAGGTGCCTGCAGTGCCTCCCTTCTACTTCAAACTTTCACCGGTCACGCAACAGTCTCACATTCGCCTTTCCAATATTTACGCAAATCAAATCCTCGCCATCAATATTCTCCGCCGCCAATAGGGGAGAGCAGGCGGCTGCGACGGCGGTGAAGAATGGATCGCGCGCGGCGTTTCCATGATAACTTGAAATCAGAATTGTCATATTGTCAATGCCTCTTTCGGTCGCAGCACCGGCTGATGGCAGGATTGTCGCGAGATCATCGGCCTACGTTGTGCGTCTAATAAAGGAAATATTCACTCCTGGTCGCGGTGAATTTGGCCAGATCGGCTTCCCAGGTCGATGCAATTTCCCTGTAATCCACACCGCGTTCGATCATCTCTTTCACCTTCTTGTTGCCTGCGAGCCTGTCAAAAGCCCTGTCTGTCCGAAACCTAAGTTCAGCACCGAAAAGTTTCCTGATCGCGCCCACAAGCGCAACGCCCATTTCGACGGGCCTCACGGAATTTCTGTCTTTCACGATAATCTCGATACCATGGCACAGTTCATCCTTGAACCTGGGGCGTGAGACGATGCTCATTTCGCGCGGAGTGAAGTCCGCGGGGAGGAATTCCAATCCGGGCAGCTCGCTTGAATTCAACAAGTCGGCAAGTCTCAACTTGTCGACGAACGGCGCGCCGATAAGTCTGAAAGGAGAGAAAGTCCCCCGCCCCTCGCTCAAGTTAGTCCCTTCGATGAGCGCGGCACCCGGATATATGACGGCAGTGTCGATGGTCGGTATATTCGGAGACGGCGGCAGCCAGCCGAGACCGGTCTCGTCGTACCACATCGAACGGGAATAATTCCCTAGTGTCACTGTTTTCATATCGAGGCTCGAATCGAGTTTGCCAAGGTACTCTTTTCTGATGAGACGCGCGAGCTCACCGGGCGTCAGGCCGTACAAAACCGGCAGAGGAAGCATGCCGACAAAGGACTTGACGTCATCCTCGAGCATCGGCCCGTCCACAATTTCCCCCGGAAGCACCAGCGGCCGGTCGAGGAGGATGAGCTCTATCCCGGTTTCCGCCGCGGCTTCCATCAGGAGTGCCAGTGTGCTGATATAGGTGTAGAACCTGACACCGACATCCTGGATGTCATACACCAGGGTCTGAATCCCTTCGAGCATGGCCAGGTCCGGCTTGTTATGATCGCCATAGAGTGAATATATCGGAATTCCGGTCTCGGGATCGACACCATTCGCAACATGCTTGCCCGCCGGGGCGGTCCCTCTGATTCCGTGCTCAGGCGAGAACAGCGCCCTGATATTGATGTCAGGATCCGCTCTCAAGGCGTCGACAATATGAACGCCACCGGGCAATACTCCGCTATGGTTTGTAACGATTCCTATTCGCCTGCCGGTGATAAGTCCCTTATCGATATTGAGGAGCTTTTCACAGCCGAGGATTAC
>JAJYGB010000347.1 GCA_021785235.1 Bacteroidota bacterium | reverse complement strand
AATCCACCGGCATACTAACTCATTCAATCTACTCAGATAAAGGTATTGACGCGAGTTTCGAGGGCTCGTAGGTGACCTTTGCAGGAATCTCTACGGCCCTCTCGCCTAACTATAAAAAACACCTAACAGCCTGATCATCCGGCATGCATCGCAACATCTGTAATATGCATGCCGGCGTGATCATCTGTCATGGAAGGTTACGCGCTTCTATACAGCTTCGTAAGCACGAACTCCTTATGCCTCAGCACTTCCGCGGCTGTCAGCCTTCCCGAAAGAGTCCTAAGCAGCATATCCATCAATGCATCTCCTGCCTGGTCAAGCGTCTGCTCGAGCGTCAGAACTTTTTCGACGGAAACGTCTATATGTTCCGACATCGTCGCGGCTGTGTTCGGATTTGCCGTCAGCTTAATTACCGGCACGACAGGATTGCCAATGATATTCCCCTGTCCCGTGGGGAAGAGGTGAGCGATCGCGCCACCGGCAGCAAACAGGGTTACCGCTTCCGCCGCCGCGGACGAAGTGTCCATGAAGTGTAATCCTTTTCCGTGCGGTGCTTCCGCAGGCGAGAGGACGCCGTCAACCTTCAGCTTGCCGATCTTTTGGATATTACCCATCGCCTTCTCTTCAATCGTAGTCAGACCGCCGGCAATATTGCCCTGGGTCGGCTGCGAGCCGAGGAGATCGGAACCTTGTGCTTCTATCATGGCATTGTAATCGTTGAAAATGTCCATGAACTTCTTCCTGAGCGCCGGAGTTTTCATCCTGTCGGCGACTATTTGTTCGCCTCCGGTAAGCTCAGAAGTCTCTCCAAACATGACTGTGCCACCTGCATCAACCAGCCGCTCAAAAACTTTTCCGACGGTTGGATTCGCGCCAAGGCCCGACGTCGTGTCGGACTCACCGCATTTTGTGCTGATGACGGCATCTGCAACGTCTATCTCTTCTCTCTTGAGCTCGGATACCTTCTGGACCAGACCTTTTGCGGCGCGAGAAGCCTTCTCGATCGTCTTCAGGTCTCCGGATTTCTCGATTGAAAAGACCTCGACGGGCTTCCCGGTCTTTGCTATTCCTTCGGCAACCTTATCGGCCCATTTAGGCTCGATGCAAATCACCACGGCGGCAGCGATGTTCGGGTTCCTACCGGTACCTATCATAGTATCGAAGAACAGCTCGAGGTCAGCCCCGAACTGCAATCTTCCGTAGGCGTGCGGAAGTGGGAGCGTCCCCTCGATGAGGGATGCAACACCTTCAGCAGCAGAATTTGACAGATCGTCGACTGGAATTATGGCAACGTGATTTCTTGCAGCAACTGCGCCGTTCTCACGACGGTATCCAAAGAATTTATATTTTGACATTTTGCCACCTATTGCTCTTTACGTTATGTACATGTACATGCTGGCCGGCCTTTATCGCCTGCTTTGCTTTCCCTATCACTACTCCATACTTCACGACATCCTCCCCTTCCTTGATGTCTTTGAGAGCCACCTTGTGACCAAGGGGCACAGGGTCTTTTGATTCCAGCGATATCGCCTTCCCGGTCTCAAGGCAGGAACCTGTTATCTTCTCTCCTGCTTTGATTTCCGTCACCGCGACGCCCACGCTATCGTGCTCGTCGTGTACTAGAAATTGTGGTTTCATTGTTTTGCCTTTTTGGTTGTGTTTGAATTCAGCTTAACTGCATTGAAAAAAAACTTAATTCTCTCAAATGAGCTTGTCGCATATCCTCCCCGGCTCTTCACGAGATCCGAGGGAGGAAATGGGAACAAGTGAGCTCCGTCTAATTGTGGTCCATCGCTTCTCCCATCTTATCGGTCATGTCGAACTCAAGGACCTTGTGCTTATACAAATCCGAATACTTCAGGAAGAGCGTGTGAAGGGGTTTCCCGTCAAGCTTAATCGACTTTACGTATATATTCTTCGGCGAAAAATTGCGGGCAATTACCGTGAATGTATTTCTCCCCGGCGCCGTCAGGTGTAGAGTGACCTTCTGGAAGAACGGTCTGCCGATCGCATACTCTCCGGAAGCAGGACATACGGGATAGAAGCCGAGTGTCGTGAAGATGTACCAGGCGGACATCTGCCCGCAGTCGTCATTGCCGGATATACCGTCCGGCGTGTCGCGATAGTTCTTGTTCACGACATTAGTAAGAATCGTATCGGCGTTCCAGGGCTCATCGACCCAATCGTAAAGATATGGATAATGGTTTTCAGGCTCATTGTCATAGGCATAATGGCCGCCGCTAAAATTCTCATTGAGCTTCGATATAAAGTTTTGTCGTCCCATCAGCTTTACGAGTCCCGGCACATCCTGCATCACGCAGAAGAGATATGTCCACTTACTTCCTTCGGTAAACGCGGCGTACTTTTTCGGATCGCTCGTGTAGAAGGATCCATCCGAGAGACGAGGCGTCATGAAGCCGGTCTTCGTGTCGAAAAGATTCCTGTAATTCTCCGACCGCTTCATGAAGAACCGATACTCCTTCGCCTTGCCGAGTCCCTTGGCGACTTGCGCCACGCAATAATCTTCCAACGCGAATTCGAGCGTGGAGGATACCGATTCATTCGTCTTATCGGCCGGAACATATCCAAGCTTCTTGTAGTAAGTCAGCCCTTGTCGCGCTTCGTATGAAGTCCACTGCGCGCGGTCCGCCCATCGTTTGTGAGTATCGCCCTCAGGCGGGGTCATCGCGTCTTTGTAGATCGCGTTCCATGCCTCCTTGAGATTGTAGTTCCTGAATCCTCTCACGAAGGCGTCAGCGATGATGGCGTCGCCCGGGGTACCAATCATAATGTTGGTATAGCTCGGGTTTGGCCACTTAGGAATCCAGCCCCCCTCCTTATACATGTTCAGCATCGACTGAATCATCGGAGAGACTACTTTGGGGTCTATCAGTGTGAGTAGAGGATGCAGCGCGCGGAACGTATCCCACATCGAATAATCCTCAAACAAAACTCCTTTGTGAATTTTGCCGTCGAAAGCGCTATAGTACCGTCCTCCCTCGTAGAAGATTCTGGGGAAAAGGAGCGAATGGTACATTGCCGTGTAGAAGATCGTTTGCTGCGTCGGCGTAGCCCCATGTATTCGGATTGTCGCCAGAAGCTTGTTCCATCTTGCCTTCGTTTGCATCTCGACACGATTGAAACTCCATCCGGGTATCTCTCTTCTTAGATTCCTTCGCGCCTGATTCAGGCTAATGAAAGAAGATCCGATCCTGACCTTCACCTCGTGAGTTCCGCCTTCACTGAAAGTAACAAGGGCGCCGACATTCGGCCCACGCATGTCTTGTTCGCCGTCGTAGATTCTGACGCCATTCGAATCCTCCCATGCGGAGTACGCTTCGAACGGTTTGTCGAACTGCAACACAAAGTAGCCGCTGAAATTCTTGATCTGCGGTCCCATGTCTTTTCCGTCGAAGACATTAATTCGATCGGGATTATAGCCGATTATCTCGCGGCGATCCGGCGATACGTGGACCCATCCCTCGTCGCCGGGCATCCGGCTCATTTCCACGAAGAAACGGGACGTCGATCCCTTCGGATAGGTAATCCTGAAAAATCCGCATCGGGTGGTCGCGGTGATTTCCGTCCTTATGGTCTGCTCACCGCTGTCGCCCATCTCCACTGAATAGTAATAGGGCTTTCCGATCTCGGTCCCCGGTATGATCGCCATTGCCCTGTCGTCGCGGCGGACTTTAGGCGAACCGATCTCTGGCATGACCGTCAGGAAGCCGTAATCGCTCATCCAAATAGTCGGCTGGTGCGTTCCCATGAAACCTTTGATGTACTTGTCTTCGTACCGGAACGGGAGCTGGCTTATGAAATTCAGCTGAGTCATCGGAGTCCAATCAGTCATGGCGTGCGGCGTCGCGACCCAAGGACAGACACCACCGTAGTTTTTTACGCCTTGCGGCCCGGTCGTTCCGATGAATGTATTAACCATGCCGGCCGGGTCGAACCCCTGAGCCGCGAATGCGGCAGAGCTGGTCACAATCAAAACAAGCCATACTAGTTTTTTCATGCCCACTAATCCTCTAAATAGATTTCTCTTCATTTTACTATTCAACACATGCAACCGCTGACCCAGAAGCTTACTTCTCCATTACCACAACAGCCGACTGTGGCGGTATTCGGAGCGTTCCTGAAGTAGGAACGGCGTCCGGATGTCCCGGAGTCGCGACAACGAGTTTCCCATGATGCGGGATATCGACCCTTGCCGTGATCGGCTTGCTGTTTTCAAGGTTGACCACGACTAACGCGCGTTTGCCGGTGGAAGTAACGAACACCGAATACTTGTACGAACCGTCCGCTTTTACATTTGCGCCCATCGTATCGCGGAATGTAGCATCCCAGAGATAAGCCTTGTATTTGGTACGCAGAGCGTCGATCTCTTTTCCATACGCCAGTGTGAGAGGAAAATCGGTGAGGTGTCCTTTGAAATAGTACGGTTCATACTCAATGATATACCGGTCGAGAAGACAAAGGTTGAGCATGTCGCGATCGTTGAAGCCGGTCACGGCGACCATGATAGGAGCGTGCGGCGCGATGTAGCGCTGGACTGGCGTCGAACCGGCGGTGATGCGCGTGTAAGTGAAAGGATAATACTGGGTAAGCCAGTCCTGAGGCCCTTCTCCTGCGAAAAGGAAATTCCGGCCAGAGATGCTGTCGGCAGCGGCCCGAAGGTCTCTTCCCATCGGCATGTCTCCGGCATAGATGAAGCCCGGCGGGTTGTAACCGTGACCCGATGCGAAGCTGTACTTCACCGGGCCATGATGGCACACTTCGTCGTAAAGCCAGCCCGACGCGCCGAGCGACAAAAGTTTATCGAACTGACCGACCGCTATTTCTCTGTAAGAGGGATCGAGGAAATCCATCACGTATCTGCGATGGTTGTTTATTCCCGCAAGCTGGACCGGCGTATAGTAGCTGTAACCTCCCTGCTGATAGGGGATTCCGTATGGATCCGTCGCGGCATATTTGTAAAGCGCTGTCTTCGTCCATTCGGTCGTCATGTCTGCCCAGTTCAGTTTTCCGAACAGGATGACGTGAACACCCATAGCCTGGATTTTCTTTATCGCCTCGCGAAGCTGCTGCGTCGTACCGAGGTGAGGATCCGTAGACATCTCAGGATCGTGACCGTCCTGGCCGCCGGTGTTCCAGCCAACAAGCTGTATAGCGTCGACGCCGTTCTCGGCACATTCCTTTCCGTACGACACGAGACTGTCGTAAGGGACGCGCCAGTCCTGTACCGGAGAGTCGATTTGAAGCTGCTGCCACGCGCTCACCTTGTTCAGCCACGCGGGCTGGTGTGGCTCCTTGTACCACGCCTTTCTCCATTCCTTGTACAGATCGACACCCGCGTGCCAGTCGCCGCTGTAACAGCGGACCACGACCGGAGCGAGCTCGAATGTCGAGTTCGGATGCTCGAATATGAAGTGACAGGTCCTGAACTCGAGATGGACCGGCACGCCATGCGGCGTCGTCTTCCCATCGAGAGATTTCCCAGCGATGTAATCGGTCTGCGGAACAGCGTTGTTGATTTCAGAAATAAGACCCGGATGCTGTTCGAACGTGTATTGTATCAGGTAAGGCTGATTAGGATTCTCCATCTCAACGTAGACGCCCTTCGTCCTCGCCTGGATTAGGCAAAACAGACTACGGTATGAATCGAACGTCTTGGTCGGATAAAAATCTCCCCAGTACCCTTTCGCATTTATGAAGTCGGGATAAATCTGTGCAGACTGAAGATTATCATACCAGGCAGTTCTCACGCTCACGTACGATTTGCGCGAAGGAGGATTGAAGTCGCCGAAGTAAGGATAATCAAGTGTCTGTATCGTCAGCTTGGAGTCATTAACAACCTTGCCACCGAAGGTGAGCACGCCGTCATTCAGTTTGACGGTGGCGGTGAAAGTAATCGGCAAAACTCCGCCGTGCTGGCTGAGGAGGTTCTTCCATTCGATTACGACCTCATGACCCGACACTTTCTCAACTTTGACTGCTCGTTGCTTTTGGCCGAGTACGAAATTGTCCTGACGATCCGGGAGCGGCACGAGCATTCTGAAAGATATCCCGAGATCAGGCCGCCGCTCAATAGCCCACTGCGGCTCTTTACTGACAAGCCTCGTAAGCGCGCCAGTCTCTGAGTTGAACGCGACGATAAGTTTGCTGTCCTGGAGGACGATTTCGCGCGCCATCGCAGACTGTCCGGCAGACAGTCCGATCACGCATGCGAAGAGTATGGTCCGAATGAGCGAGCTTAGAGCTCCATTACTTTTCTTCATGCTATCCCTGTTTCATTTTCAGTTTCGAATAAGTTGTGAAGTAAATGACCTGTCAGTTTTGGGCGACCAGACATGATTCGATAAGAGTGACACCGGAGACCTGGACCGAAAGGTTGATTCTTCCAATCGGCTGTGATCGCCAGTTGTCGTTGAAAAGCGCCGTGCCAGGCCTGCGCGCGTGATCCCAGAGCGATTCCGCATTCCGTAGTATGAACGAGGAGAATTCCTTGCGGGATGCGACATCGAGCTCAGGCTGCAGGCCCAATCTTGCGAGGTCATAGATGAAAATTCCGTTGAACAACCCTCCGTCGCCCGTACCTTCGCTTCTAAGGATCCCGTTCCTTCCTCCGGCGAAAATCTTCTCCGCGACATTCGCCTCTCTCACCGCGTCGTCCAGATAAGTCTTTTCCCTCGTGATTCCGAAGAGATGGACGCACGCTCCGATAAAAGTGCCGTAGTTGTACGAATATGAGCCGTGACTCGGTCGGCCAACTTCATTCCTGAAAGATATGCCGTCAAGTATGACGCCTGTCGAATGGATGACAAGGTTTTTCTCGACCCACGAGAAGATTCTCTTTGCCCAATGGAGGTCGCTCTTTTCTCCGAAGTCCTCATACAATTTGCACGCGAGTATGCAAGCGGGAGCATTCGCGGGAACATTCTTGTACAATCCTCTGATGTTCCACCTGATCCCGCCTCCGCCCGGTTCGTCACTCCAGCCAAGCTTGATGGTTCGCCAGAGTAACCGTGCCTCATTCGAATAAATTCTCTTTCCGGTCACCTCATAGACCCTGAGAAGCGCGAGCGCCATCCACTCCATGTCGTCATAGTAAGGTCTTCTGAGGTCGGGGTATTGATTGAGAAGAGCTTGGTTCATCAGCGCTATCGATCTCGAGTAAGAAGAGTCTTTCGTCCTGGCAAGCCCCATCACGAGTGCG
>JAJYGB010000631.1 GCA_021785235.1 Bacteroidota bacterium | reverse complement strand
CAAATGGGAATACACTGAAGAGGGACCAGAGGTTTGGAAAGTCATCATTACAAAGATCTTCTGACTGAAAGGTTGAAATGGATAATCATACCACGCGGCGAAGAGCATACCTGTGACGGGACCGCTCAGTAGATATTTGTTTGACGACCACGAACGGATGGACGCTCTGCTAAACCAGGCAGTCGACAACCCTGAAACGATCAATATGAAGGCTTACGCGGAGTTCAGGCAGGGATTGCTCCGCCATATAGGGATCGAGGAAAAGATAGTCCTTCCCGCGATTGCTCGTTTGCAGGACGGGAAGCAGGCGGAAATCGCCACGCGTCTCCGTCTTGACCACGGAGCGCTTGTCGCTCTGCTGGTTCCACCACCAACTCCTGCCATTGTAGACACGATAAGATCCATACTCGCCGCCCACAATCCGCTCGAAGAAAACGAGGGAGGATTGTACCAGCTCCTCGAGCGGCTCGCGGGAGAGGAAGCCGGTAATTTGCTCGCGAGGTTGAAGGGGGCGCCTGAGGTCCCGGCATTGCCGCACAATGACCGGCCCGGTATACTTGACATTACGAGACGCGCCGTCGAGAGGGCCGGATACAAAGCGGCATTCTGACCTGCGGGTGCGACATTGGAGGTGTTCTCAAAAGGCTCTGCGCTTCTGTGTCTCTGCGATGAAATTCATGCAAACAGAACGAAACCAACCACAGAGGCTCGTAGACACGGACAGGAAACTCCCTTCCGGAGGACCCTGCTAAGCCGTTTGCCGAACATTTTCCCGTATGGTTTTGTTTATAATTGTAGGTCGTGCGATTCCAGTAGAGTGACACTTCGAAGACCTGCACCGACAAACAGACATTAAAAATTGGGATACAGAATGGAACCAAGATTGAGCTACACCAAAGTTGCCCCCGGAGCATACACAGTCATGAGTCAACTTCAGCGTTACGTGGACAACTCGGGGCTGGAAAAATCGCTCTTGGAGTTAGTTAAGCTTCGGGCCTCTCAAATAAACGGCTGCGCATATTGCATCGACATGCATACCAAGGACGCCCGCGCGAATGGTGAAACAGAGCAGCGGCTTTATGGTCTGAGTGCCTGGCACGAAGCCCCTTTTTACACGGACCGTGAGAGAGCTGCGCTCCTCTGGACAGAGACTGTTACACTCGTGAGCGAGACTCACATTCCGGACGACGTTTACGAAGCAGCACGAAAACAATTCGATGAGAAAGAGATAGTGGATCTCACGATGGCGATCGTCGCGATAAACGGTTGGAACAGACTCGCGATAGGTTTCAGGACAGTGCCCGGGTCATACCAGCCGAAGGCGGTTTCGGCCAAGGTGTGAACGCAACGCCGTTGATAACGCCGAACTTTGTGTGAATCAGACAAGCCGTGGACCCCGGCTACGGGGCTTTTCTGAACTGAAGGCAGAAGTAGAGCCCGTTCCTGATTTCAACGAGCTTCACGTCGGTCGAGTTCTGCGGGAGCAAATTCATCGGGGGTTCAGCCGGTGCCTTCGAACTGTTGAAGAAACCGCGGTAGATGGGAAGCCTGTTATGAGCGTGCGCCGCCCGCTCAGTTTCATCCGCAATCATCAGTCGCGCGCCCGGCTTCGCCACCCTGAACATTTCATCAATCGCCTTCTTCTTGTCATCGAAGTAATTGATCGACCCGACATTGAAGACAACGTCGAATGCCTCGTCGCAGAAAGGGAGGTGCTCGGCTTCGGCCTGATATAGCTCGACTTTCAATCCTGACCGGTCGCTATTCTCGCGGCAGCGTTTGAGTTGTCCCCACGAGACATCTATTCCGAAATACACCGCGTTTCTCGGCAGGGATCGAATGTTCACGCCGTTACCGACGGAAACTTCGAGCACACGGTCGCCTACCTTCACCCGCGCGTACCTCAGGTATTTATCCCTGGATTTTTCCTCACCCCCCTTAAACCTGTAATAGAGCGACTGAGTGAAGCTGTAGACCGGCGCGAGGATGTCGTAATAAATGCGGCTCTTTTCGTTTGATTCCGTCAACCGCGACGGATCTATAAAAACGGGAATTCCATCGCGCACGAGATACCTGGTTCCGCTATTTCTGCCGACGAGGGCAGTTCCTTCCGCGGTCTCATGCAGATCCAAAGGCTCATGATTCATCGGATCACGGATTATCGGGAGGTACTTAGGATTCATCCGGCAATTGTCCATTCGATGGCGAGAAACCTGACTTTCATCGACTCAATTTAATGATATATGCAGTCTTTAAGGAATTACCGGGGAGAGTTTGTCTCATTGAATGTCTCCGCTTTGGGGGATAAATTTCTAAAATTAATGTCCAACCAGAAAGGTATTCTATGCCATACCCAAGACCAACTAGACGAAGCTGGGCTGAACCGTTCAAGATCAAGGTGGTTGAGCCCCTGAAGACCACTACCCGACAACATCGGGTGAAGGCAGTTGAAGAAGCGGGTTACAACACGTTTCTCCTTCGTTCTGAAGATGTCTATATCGACCTCCTCACAGACAGCGGCACAAACGCGATGAGCGATTACCAGTGGGCCGGCATGATGCTCGGAGACGAGGCTTACGCCGGGAGCAAGAACTTCTACTACCTCGAATCGAACATGCAGAAGTATTACGGCTACAAGTATCTGGTCCCGACTCACCAGGGGCGAGGCGCCGAACACATCATCTCCCAGATCCTGATCAAGCCGGGCGATTTCATACCCGGTAATATGTACTTCACAACTACGCGCGAGCACCAGGAACGGGCGGGGGGAACGTTCGTCGATGTCATAATCGACGAGGCGCACGACCCGGAATCGGTTTACCCCTTCAAAGGGAACGTCGATCTCCAGAAGCTGGAGGACCTGATAAAGAAAGTCGGCGCGAAGAAGATTCCATATATAAGCGTCGCCGCCACGGTGAACATGGCGGGTGGACAGCCGATCTCGATGGAAAATGTGAAGGCGATCCGCAAGCTCACGAGCAAACATGGTATCAAGGTGATACTCGATGCGACGCGCGCAGTCGAGAACGCTTATTTCGTGAAGCTGCGCGAGAAGGGTTACGAGAAAAAATCGATCGCGGCGATCCTGAAAGAGATGTGCTCTTACACCGATGGCGCGACGATGAGCGGAAAGAAAGACCTGCTCGTTAACATCGGCGGGTTCCTGGCGATAAACGATAAAGACGTTTTTGACGAAGCACGGAACATGGTCGTCGTGTTCGAGGGTCTCCACACATACGGCGGGTTGGCAGGCCGCGACATGGAGGCGATGGCCAGAGGCATGGAAGAGATGACCAAGGAAGACTATATCCGTTCGCGCATCGGGCAGGTCGAGTACCTCGGCCAAAAACTAATAGACTGGGAAGTACCCATAGTGAAGCCGATCGGCGGACATGCGGTGTTTCTCGATGCAAAGAAGATTCTGGAACACATCCCGCAGGATAAATTTCCGGCGCAGACATTGTCGGCGGAAATCTACGTCGATTCCGGAGGCCGGACAATGGAGCGCGGAATAGTCTCGGCGGGACGCGATTCCAAGACCGGCGAGAATCGCCATCCGAAGCTCGAGCTGGTTCGCGTGACCATACCGAGGCGTGTTTATACGCAGGCCCACATGGACGTCACGGCGGAATCAATCCTCGAAGTCTACGAGAACCGGACAAAAGTAAAAGGCCTCAGGATGGTCTACGAGCCCAAGCACCTCAGATTCTTCCAGGCAAGATTCAAACGGATATAATGTAAATTGCTGCCGGAGCCGGCTCGCTGGGCCGGCTCCATACTTACCTCAGAGCCCCTGAATGCATAGCGAAGTACAAGATCAAGAAAACAAACGAAACGGCATCCTTCTCATTGCTGCGTCGAGAGTCACACGCAGTGTCGCGGCGGGGATGATAAACGTCGCGTTCCCGTACTACATACTTACTCGGCTACACTACGGCGCGTTCGTCATCGGGCTGATTTACGTATCGGCGACCGTGGCGACTGCCGCTCTCGGGTACCTGTCCGGTGTCACAACAGACGTGTGGGGGAAGCGCGGCACTTTGATTATCGCCAGTGCCTTGTTGCCGATAAGTGCCATAATGGTATACATGTCGACGAGCCTCTGGATGATCGTCCCGGCTGCAATGGTGGGAGGTTATTCAGCGACCGGCTCGCTCGCCGGCGGCGGCATCGGAGGCGCGGTTCAGCCGATCCAAAGCACGGTCCTGGCAGGTCTGGCACCAAACGAGCAGAGGACAAAATACTTTTCCTTTTTCACCTTTCTCTCGGGTGTTACCGCCGCCCTGGGAGCACTCCTCTCAAAGGCGTTCGATATCCGCGAAATATTCCTGGCCTCCGCGATCATCTCTGCCGTCGGGGTCCCGGGACTGTGGTACCTCAAAGTCGCGGACGCCAAAGGGAGAATCGGCAGGCTCAAGACGAAAACGACGATAGGGAAATTCACTCTGACCGGAATGCTCAACGGCTTCTCGCAAGGGCTTGTCGTCCCGTTCCTGATCCCGTTTTTTGTCCTCGTCTACAATGTCCCGAAATCTCAAATGTCGGAATACGCCTTCGCGAGCGGCATCTTAGGTTCGTTTGCCATTTTGGGAGCGCCCCTACTCGAGAGATATTTCGGCTTTGTTAAGAGTATAGTATTCACAAGAGGGCTCGGTACGGTCCTGTTCGTGATTTTCCCCGTTATCCGGCTACTGCCCCTGTCCGTCCTCATTTACATCATAGGTCCAGCACTGAGGGTCGCAGCGCTTCCAATACAGCAGTCGGAGTTGACAAAGCGCGTCGACGAAGATGAGATGGGAAGGGCGCTCGGCATAAACCAGGTGGCGAGACTTGCTGCCTCTTCTACCGGGACGGGCCTCGGCGGCTACCTTATGGATACCGCCTTCTTCGAGATTCCATTTTTTGCCTACGGCGCAATAATGGCAGCGAATCTCTACCTGTATATCAGGTTCTTCGGACTCAAGCAGAGTCGGAAGGCTGAAGTTGATGTCGAGGCGGTCGATGAGATAGAGCCGAAGTGAATTGGGTGCTATCCTGAATACATGAAGGGCTATTGAGAACTATTTCCGATTGTCATTCCCGCGCACGCGGGTATCCGTGGTTTCATAATGAACTGGCGAATTCCCACCGGGGTCTGCCCCGCAATGCTGGGTGGGAATGACAAGATGGAAGGATTGAGTTCTTAAACAACGTGACTAGAAAAGAAAATCGACAACGACCATATATCAATCAGTCCTGATACCGATCGTTGCCGTTCTTTTCAGCAGCGTCCTATGACGCCAGCTGCCTGTCTCGGTGGTCTGAGGCGAAGCTTTGCTAGAGATATTTCTCGAAAGTCTCTCTGAGCAGTCCCGCCACTGCCTCGGGTGCCCGACCTTCGATGTCACTCCTGTGGATCATCTTCACAAGTTTGCCGTCTTTCATCAACGCAAAAGAAGGCGATGACGGCGGTTGGTCCGTGAAGTAGCTCCTTGCTCGTGCGGTAGCTTCCTTATCCTGTCCCGCAAAGACGGTAGTGATGCGGTCGGGGAGGTTTTTCTCTTTCAGGGCGATCGATAGTGCGGGTCTCGCGATACCTCCGGCGCACCCGCAGGTGGAGTTGACGAAGACAAGCGTCGTGCCCTTCGAAGCCACCGCCTTGTCCACATCTTCCGGACTTCGCAGTTCCTCCGCGCCAAGTGACCGAACTTCGTTTCGCATCTGATCTATGAATAAGTCGAAAGTCTCGAACATAATTGCCACCTCTGTTTTCTATCCTAAACACCGCTGGCGGGAAAATAGTTTTCTCGGGCGAGCTATCTACCTCAACTGCGCTGAAACGCGGAGTAAAATCGTCATTCTCAGGGCCTTGGGGTGAGAACTTCAGAGGTTCGTGACCGCTTCGAGGATCTTGTCGACCTTTTCCTTCGAACCAGCCTCGCAGTAATAGCGGATGAGCGGCTCGGTACCGGAGGCGCGGACGAGCATCCAGCCTCCGTCGGCAAAGAAATACTTATATCCATCTATTTTCAACACATGATCGATTTTGTGTCCTGCTACTTCCTTAAGTCCCTTCTTGAGCTTGCCGAGAACTTTTTGCTTGTACTTCTCGGTCGTGCGAACGTCGATTCGCCTGTATATGTGGGGGCCGACCTGGTCGAACAATTCCTTAACGAGTTCGCCGAGAGTCCGTCCTCTCTTCACCATCATCTCGCAGAGTGTGAGGCCCAGAAAAAGTCCGTCCCGCTCCGGTATGTGTCCCTTCAGTCCTACTCCGCCGCTTTCTTCACCGCCGATGAGAACATCGCGCGTCACCATGAGTGAAGCCACATGTTTGAAGCCGACCGGAAGCTCGGTGAGGGGGAGGCCGTATATCTTCGCGAGCTTATCCGGCATCTCGCCGACTGAAACTGTCTTGACGATCTCGCCTCTCATGCCTTTTGTCTCGTAGAGATACTTCAGGAGAAGGGCATAGACCTCCTGTGGTCCCACGAAGTTGCCGTGCTCGTCGACCGCGCCGATCCTGTCGGCGTCACCGTCAGTTGCGAGTCCGACGTTGTAATTCCCCTGCGGAACAAACCTCATGAGCTCCGGTAGATGTGCGGCGATCGGTTCCGGATGCTCTCCGCCGAACGAAGGATTAAATTCGTTATGAATGACTACTGCGTCTTCGATGATCTGCTGGAGAATACCCTGCCCCGCTCCGTACATCGCGTCGTGAGCTATCCTCAACCTCGCGTTCTTTATCGCGCCGATATCTATTTTCTTCTTGAGATCATCTATATAAATCTGTCGGAGGTTCGCCTTTTTTATTGTCCCCTTCTTTACAAGTTCCTCAAAGCTTTTCTTGACGACGCCGAGTGCTTTCTCTGAGGTCTTGTTCGCCTCTTTCTCGACTTTGTTCACAACCTCAACGTCTTCGGGTCCACCGAAGTCGGCTTTCAGCTTAAAGCCGTTATACTTTGCCGGGTTGTGGCTTGCGGTGATGACCACGCCGGCCGCAGCCTTAAACTCGGGAATTGCGAGTGAGAGTGCGGGGGTCGGGCAATAGCCGTCGGAAAGTGTGACTTTCATTCCGGTATTCGCGATCACCTGCGCGGTCCTTTCCGCGAACTCGGCAGACAGAAAGCGCGTATCGTACCCGATCAGGATGCCATTCCTGGCTCTTTTATGTTTCTTGTAGAAGCGGCCGGTCGCGAGGGCCACTCTTGAAACGTTGTCGAACGTATAGTCCTGGGCAATAACGCCGCGCCATCCGTCGGTGCCGAAC
>JAJYGB010000431.1 GCA_021785235.1 Bacteroidota bacterium | reverse complement strand
TTGACGACTCCTCAGGATAAATGAGTTATTATTAGTTGTTCCTCCGGGCGACAGCTTCCTGGCTGCCACCCGATGATTCATTGATTCTTCTACGGCGACGAGACGATTTCGTCGACACCTCCTTTTGTTCTCTCTCGTCATCTCTTTTCTATATCTTCCATTTAATGCCGATGTCTGCAGTCATGCCGTAATCCTGCTCCGATGTGGGCACCTGCGCCGCACGAATTACGCTGACGTTGTTCGCTCCGTTGAGATTGTTAATGTCCAGATACAATTGCATACCATACCACGGGAGAACCTGTCTGGCCGCGAAATCCCACCGCCTGTAAATCGGGGAATAAGATGCCAGTTGCGGCCAGAAATTCGCCCCCGAGAAAACATCGCTTTCATAGAGGAAGGCTACCCTGGCCGAGAATCCCTGGTAATCAAAGCCTAACGTAAGATTAAGAATATCATCGGGCTGATCTATCAGACGGTCCGTGTAAGAAGTATCGATATACTGAACGCTGCGGCTGCTGATCTTGGTAAGGGTGTATGGATAGCGCGCCTTGGAAAAGATGTGCGTGTAGTTGGCGCCGAACACGATACCGGACAGCACGCCGGGGAGATACCAGAAGTGTGTCTGCCAATCCAGTTCGACTCCGTAATCGTTTATAACATACGGATCGTTGATAAACGTGCTGATATTATACGATTGGTTCGGGTTCGGTGGAGTTCCCGGCAAACTTGCAGGTATATACTGCAATGCCTGGACGCCCGTCACCCAATACGACCATGAATATATGAGGTTCCGTATCTGCTTGAGAAATGGGTCGACTGTCAACAAACCGATGGCATCGTTGTAAACCGAGACGGCGACGTCGTAGTTTACGGAGCGGCCAGGAATCAGCGCGAAGTTATTCCATGCGATAGAGTTGCTCAACCCAACATTGATGCGCGGCGTGATCGTATTGAAGTCGGGATAAGCAAGCGTGTTCGAATATGCGAGCCGGACGCTCAACCACGATAGCGGCTTGTAATTCAGGGACACGTCAGGAAGCCAGTAGCCGTGATTCTGAGTTACGGTTGTGTCGTAGTAGTTGTAGGTGAAGTAAGACAGGGCGCTTGAGAACCCGCGAGGAGCTGTGTAAATCGTCTCGAGGTTTTGATACCTGACGCCCGGAATGAGTGTCAGCTGCTGGCCAATTTTGAAATCGGCCATCGCGTAAAAGGCGCCCGTGTTCTCGTAACCCTTGTAATCATTTGTTATCGAAGCTTCAGTGTTCACGCCATACCACGCCTGCTGGTTTTGCTGCACGTAGTTCTGTAAGTTCGAGTTTAGTATGTTGAGCAACTGCGAGAACATGCCGAAATTCAGCGGAGATACCATCTTGTAGTTCCCGTTCAGGAAAGTCCCGAAATTGAAATTGGGATCTACCCAGTATTGCATCTTCGCCGCGTCTGCCGGGAGCTTGAAGTAGGGAGAGATGAATTGCGCCACGCCGCTTCCTATCAATGTGCCGTTCATTACGTCCGTCGTGTAGGATCTGATAACATGCTTGTAAGAACCTCCGAATTTAATCTTCGCTGACACGTTGGATGAGAAATTCACGTTCGTGCTGAGGTCGAGTTTAGCGTCAAGAGCCCGCTGCCAGTAGAAGCTGTTGGTGACGTTGAACTGGTACAAAGAGGCGTTCGAAATGTCGTTGCTTGCCGCGACAGGAATATTTATAGGATTTACATTCGTCTTGTTGATGAATTGGTTTAGCCCGGCCTGTGTCTGTTGGAAGTTGGCATTCCAACTGTTGGGGCTGTTCGTCGCCGAGTAGACATGCGACAGCGTCAGGCTGACGTGGAAGATCGGGAGCTGCTGCTTGACATCGAGTATGTCCACTATGTTGCTCAATGTCGCGTTGGAGTTCGCTATTCCGTAATAGCGAAGGTTGTTATTCAGATCGAACGATTCGTTGTAATTCGTCACGTTCGTTGTGCCTGTATTCGCGAAGTTTGTGAACTTGAGCGACCCTTCCGGGAGTTTGTAATCGAGTACCAGCGCGGCATTGTAACGCCTTCTGTCACGCGGGATGTCGTAAAGACTCAGGCTGTTGGTAACGTATTGTGTCAGCGTGTTTCCGTACTCTCCGTACGAAGCTCCGAGCTCATTTGAACTGAGATTGATTCTTTCTACATCCGCCTGGGCAAACACGCCGAAGCGCTGATCGAAAAAACGATCCTGGACAGTAGCGACATATTTATAATTATTGAACTTGTTATAAGCATCGGAGAGAGCGTTGTAGCCCCCCTGCCCAATCAGGCTGATTTCAGGAACACCGGGTTTCTTGACTTGCGCCTCGCGCATTTCGAAATTCACCACGCCGCCGATCACATCGGCATTCATATCGGGTGAAATCGTCTTGAAGACTTCGATGCCGCCAAGCATGTTTGACGAGATCATGCTTAAGTCCGTGTAGTCACTGCTCGAGCTGGATGAGCCCATCTTGACGCCATCGATGGTGACCTGATTGTACTTGGGTTGCAGGCCTCGTATCACAACGGCATACGCTTCGCCACCGCTTCTGAGAACTGACACTCCAGGAAGCCTGCCAACCGATTCGGCCGCGTTTGCATCGGGGAGCTCCTGTATCCTTGCCGCGGAGACCACGTTCACTATCTGGTTGGAAGAAAGTTGCTGGTTTATTGCCGCGTTTTGTCCCGCAGCTTGCGCCGTCACGACAACTTCCTTCCCCTGGACGCCGACAGCTTCAAGCTTAATATCTTCTTTTACAATCGCTGCCGAAGAAACCCGGACATGCGTAACGCTGGTTTTATATCCGACATACGTGGTTCGGACAGTATAGTCTCCGGGAGGGACGTTCGTAATCATGAAACTCCCGTTTAGTCCCGTAGAGGCGCCCATGCTGGTGCCCACTAGATAGACGTTCGCGCCTGGAAGCGCGTCTCCGGAATGGGCGTCTACTACATGGCCCTGTATTGTTCCGGCCTGCGCCGCCAACCCGGGCGCCACAAAGGCCAGCAATGCGAGCGTGAAGACGCCGATTAAAGCCGTAATTTTTCGGTACATTATTCTCTCCTTCGGTGATTTAGACTCGTTGGGAGTATTTTGCTTTGTCTTTCAAAATGGAACCGGGCCTCGAAAAACATCGAACGCGATTCCCGGTGAACAAGCTTTCAAAGAATTTCAATCGCAATTTGCCGGCCTCAAGTTCTTCATAGCGCTAGCGCAGCAGCTCCTATCAATCCGGCATTAGCGCCAAGCTTCGCGCAGACCACCTTCGTCTCCCTTGCCGGCGTCGGGCAGACATGCTTCCTAAAATGTTTCTCCATGGACGGTCCGAAGAACTTGAACGCGTTGGCGATGGAGCCGCCGAGTATCACAACTTCGGGATCTATGATGTTCACCGCCCACGACATCGCGACAGACAGATGTTCACCGAACTCTTCCCATGTCGCGAGCGCGTCCGCGTCGCCTTTGTCCGCCATCAGCGATAACTCCAGCGCGCTCTTCTCCAGGCCGGTCGTTTTTCGATAGATCTTGGAAATACCCGAGCCCGACACGAGATCCTCTATTGTCCCATCACGGTAAGGAGATGGCCATATCTCGCCTGCCGATTCGGTATTTCCGACAAATATCTTGCCGTCAAGAATAACCGCGCAGCCTACGCCTGTGCCGAGGGTGAAGCCGATGACATTTTTCATTCCGACGCCGCTCCCAAAAAGAGCCTCGCCATATATCAGACAGTTCGCGTCGTTGTTCATGTATACCGGGCGTCTGTAGCGCTCCTCTATCATTTTTTTCAAAGGATAGAAATGCAAAGTGGGGAGTTGCGGACATTCAAGTATTCGCCCGTTCTTGATATCGATTGGACCGGTGACTCCCATTCCTATTCCGGCCACGTCATCAGAAACGGCCCCCGTTCTGTCGAGGACCTGATCAATTGAATCGGTGACTCTGCCGATTATTTTCTCGGGCGCATCGTTGCCTATCGTCGGAAGCGTGACCGGTTCGCAAACCACTTCGCCTTGCGAGGTCATCGCTCCGGTGAGGATCTTTGTCCCGCCGAAATCGACTCCAATCAGTATGTCACCGGCCAAATCTCTTTTCCCTTTCATCAAATGAACCTGCTAACAGGCGCGTGTCATAATTTTCACAATTCTTCTATAGGCTACTCGTCGACGGTCACCTTACCGCCGTGAATGAAATCTCCGGGCGTTGTGCCATTGGCAATCCCGAACTCGTTGACCATTAGCTGAACGGGGATTATGCTCTGGATGAGGAAAAGCTGCTCATCCGGCTGATCGGCGATGATCACTCGAATGTTTTTGCCGGAAAGCTTCGGATCCTTATTAGTGATCACCAGGACTTTCCCCTGGAATTTCGCGATATCGACAGCCATCCTTATGCTTTGATTGTAAGTGCTTCCTTCGGCGACAAAAAGTATCGACTTGAATCCGGGCTTCACCATCTCCATCGGGCCGTGTTTGAATTCTCCGCCCATCGTTCCGGACGCCGCAATCTTCGCTGCTTCCTTGAACATCAGTTCACTCTGAAGTGCCGAGGCATAGGAGGGACCTCTGCCGATGAACTGAAGGAACTCTATCTCTCCGAGGAATTTCAGTTCTTCGCCGATGCCGTTCTTGTATTTATTCAATAACTTCTCGGTGCCGGCTATGAGTTGCCTGACCTGCGCGACCTTCTCGTCGTTCCAGCAATCGCTGAGGTACCATCCGAGTATCGCCATAACGAGCGTGATGGCGGTATAGGTCTTCGTGGAGGTCATCCTCTCGACGCCCGCCTTGCTGAGGAGGGCAATACCCGACTTGGCCGCGAGCGTCCCCTTTTCTTCGTTTGTCACGCCAATGATTCGTGAGGCGTCGGGCAGTTTTTGAATAAGCTTCACTATCTCCGCGCTTTCGCCCGACTGGGACAGACAAACGACAAGAGTTTCAGGAGTAATCACAGAGAAGTGATAATAAAGAAGCTCATTAGTGTTAATCGCGAAGGCCTGGATGCCGGCGGCGTTAAGAAAACAGGAAGCCGCATAGCTCGTGAAGTATGAGCTCCCCATCCCGGTGAAAACTATTTTCTTGTAGTTTCCCTTTTCAATGAGGCCCTTTACCGCCTTCAGCCTTTTCTTCCCTTCATCACTGACGTAATAGTCGAGCGTTTTAGCAAGAGATTCCGGTTGTGAAAATATTTCAGTGACAAAACTGTTCATGCTGTTTCCTTTACCATTCTTATTCCCGAGCAGGATCCTGCACGGACATGAAGGAAGTGACGCGGACGGCAAGCCCGAGCCGCGCATAACCATTCCTCCGCAAGACAAGACAATCGGCAGAAGGCCCCGTATGCTGGGATGCCGCTGCCTCGCGTGCCACAACACCGAATCGCAGTGGAGAGAAACTAACCACTCGTGCAGGTGCAAATTGTATTGTCATTTCGTGCTGCTTCAATTTTCTATCGATCAATGGCGTCCTTTATGGCTCTTCACCGGGCTATCGGCGGAAGGACGCTTTCCACCGGTGCGCCCATTTTTAAGGAGCCTATTTAGCTCCCGCCTTTACGGACCTGATCTCCCAATACCAATTCTTCAGGTCAAGGCAGTGCGAATAAAAAACGTACAGCTGGCCATCAAAGATATGCTGGAAGGCACACGCGTCGTTGTCCGGCAAAAGCGGATTGCCGCTCAACTCGGTGTATTCGCCGTCAATCTTGTCGCTCTCGAACGCGAGCGTGACCCACTTGCCATCCCACATTCCCTCCTTGATAGCTTCGACGAGTAAGAGATACCTGTTCTTGTAAAAGATGATCGAAGGGGAAGCGACCGTGTAATCCGCTGTCATTAAAGCTTTTGGCTGGGCGTCCTTGAGTCCGGCGATATCCTTGCTCTTCTTCAGTTTGATTTGCCAGACGTTTTTAGTACCGGCATTGCCCTGCTTCTGGACGATGCCGTCTCTGCCTATCAGGGGTTTGTCGTTGCTAGCCTCGACGCCGCTGTAGTAGGCCAGATAATAGTGGCCATCTTCCTTGTTGTAGAAAGCGAACGGATTCTGGTTTTGTCTGCCGAGCTCCCTCTGTACCATCACGGTCTTGTTTCCGAAATTGATGCCGTCAGCGCTGGTGAGCATGACTATCTGGCTGTCATTGTTCGCGTCGTACTCGGCGTAGAACATATGGAAAACCGAATTCGCGAAAATTACAGTTGGCCACCGGCAGTCTCTCTTAATAATCGGATTGCCTTCGTACTTGTCCCAGTTCGTGAGATCGTTGCTCCTGATGAGGCCCGCCTGCCTGACGTCCGGGCTTCCGCCGTAATTACACAAGGCGTAAAAGCCCCAGTAGCGATAGCCGTCCTTGTTTGCCTCCACGACGGAGAGCGTATGCACTTTGTTGGCGTCCCACTTTCCCTCGTCGCCCGTTATGATAACTTTGTCTTCGAATAACCGCGGGTATTCTCGTTTCTGTGATGACTGATTGCCCATTTATTCCTCTTGTTCTTACACTTCAATTACTTCGAGATTCAGATCGTTGAGCTTCTTCAGCTCCGTCTTACTCATTTTCCTCGTGGTGATTATTTTATCTATATCTTTGATTTGACATATGACGCCGAGACTTCTCCTGCCGAACTTCGATGAATCGACGAGGAGAATATTCTCTCCCGCGCGTTCCATCATGACGCGGCTCGTGTTTGCTTCTATGATGTCGGGCGTGGTAAGTCCAAGATCGTAATCGACGCCGTCGACGCCGTGAAAGAGTTTGTCGGCAGAGATCTTCTTCAACATCTCATCGGCCAGAGGGCCTACAAGTGTCGAAGAGTTTTTCTGAAGCGCCCCCCCTGTCAGTATAACTTCCAGGTCGCTGTCGGCGAGTTCAAGGGCGATGTTAACCGCGTTAGTTATGACGGTAACGCCTTTCATTCCCTTCATCTTCCTTGCCAAGAAAGTTGTCGTGGAACCCGAGTCGATTATGATCACGTCCCCTTCGTTGATCATCTTAGCGGCCTCCTCCGCGATCCGCTCCTTCTCATCCGAGTTCAACTTCTCCTTCTCATTCAAGGCGAGTCCGCGGAAAAGCGGTTTGTGCAGGATAGCTCCGCCGTGCGTTCTCTTCAGAACGCCCTGCTTCTCCAGCAGGTCAAGATCCTTCCTGATCGTCACCGGCGTTGTGTTGAAAGTCTCGCAGAGATCATTTATCAACACTCGATCTTCCCTCTCGAGTATCTTTATGATCTCCTGAATCCGTTCTTCCTGAAAAATCTTATCGTGGTTCTGT
>JAJYGB010000454.1 GCA_021785235.1 Bacteroidota bacterium | reverse complement strand
ATGCAGGAGAAAAAAGCCGTAATCGAGCTGGACAAGAACGACACACCACTCAAGACCGCTTCGCTCTATCGCGTCACGCCGCAAGGAGAGATTGAAAATGTCTTCACGACGCCAGTGAAGGAATGGGGACGGTGGATGCGGTACAACTACGTCACTTTCGATTTCTCCACCGTTCGCGATAGCGGCGTATACTTCATCAAGTATGGGGAGGAAAGTTCGAACGTCTTTCCCATCGATTCGCACGTGTACGACAACGTGTGGCATCAGACTCTCGACGTCTGGTTCCCCGTCCAGATGGATCATATGTATGTTAGAGATGCATACAGGGTATGGCACGGACTCCCGTTCATGGACGATGCGCGTCAGGCACCGCCCAATGAGGAACATTTCGACGGCTACAGCATGGGGGCGTCTACCGACACCAAATATAAACCTGGCGAACACATTCCCGGCTTGAACATCGGCGGCTGGTTCGACGCGGGAGATTTCGATATCGACGAGCCTTCTCAATGTCAAACCATTTCGAACTTCGCAGCTACCTGGGAAGCGTTTGAACCGAAAATAGATGAGACTTACATCAGCGAAAAGCAACACTACGTTGATATCCATGATCCCGACGGAAAGTCCGATATACTTCAGCAAATAGAGCATGGAGTTCTCCAGCAGCTCGGACAGCAAAAAGCGTTTGGGCGCGCCATTTACGGGATAAACGAGGCGCATCTTTATGAGTATGTCCAGGTCGGCGATGCCGCGGACATAACCGACAACGAGATCTACACACCGAGGCTCAAGCCCTACCAGGTCGAGGGAGATTCCAGCGGGACACCCGATGACAGGTGGGCATTCACGCCCGACATGCCGTGGGTGAATTATCTGTCGATCGGCGCGTTAGCCTCGGCGAGTCGTGCCCTCAAAGGATTCAACGATTCGCTCTCAGCCGAATGCCTCACCGTCGCAGAGCAATCCTGGTCGAGACAGCAGGTAGATACTCTTGCCAAGAGTAGCGGGGTGCCTTTTTACGTTCAGGAATTTCCGAAGATCGCAGCGGCACTGCAGTTATACATTTCATCGAGAGATGTTCAATACGCGGACACATTTACAACGCTCATCTGGCCGGGCCTTGAAAGATTCCCGATGGCGAATATCGAGACGGCTGTCCAGGCAATCCCATACTTCGGCAAGGACTTCAAGGACAGGCTCGTGCCATATGTTGAAAAGTTCAAGAAGATGGAGGACGAGCTTCTGAAAGAAAATCCGTTCGGGGTTCCGATATCGACGAGGCAATGGGGAGGAAACCAGGAAGTCGTGGGTTGGGCCGTGACCAATTATTATCTTCACGAAGCGTTCCCTGAGATAATTGGGTCCGAGTACACAATTCGCGGGATTGGCTACCTGTTCGGCTGCCATCCTTATTCGAACATCTCGTTCGTATCCGGTGTAGGCGTACATTCGAAGGAGCGCTTCTACGGCGGCAATAGGGCTGATTTGTCCTTTATCGCGGGAGGTGTAGTGCCGGGCATTCTCGTCCTGAACCCGGATTTTCCGGAGAACCAGGAAAACTGGCCGTTCCTGTGGGGTGAGAACGAAAGTGTCATAAACATTTGCTCCGATTATATCTTTCTGTCAAATGCTGTAAATGATCTGCTGCATGAGAATATCAACCGATGAATGGTGCCGCTCAAATAATCAGAGGAGATTAGACACATATGGATTAATGGTCCTGCACGACGTATCGGAGTCTTACCTTGATCGCGCAGATTGTCCGGTGAAAGATGGCGCGATTGACTCGGCGGCGACGGGAGAAAGGTCATCGATAAAGGCGAGAGGAAGCAAAAGCTGGAGTTGAAATAGCGTCGATCCCAAGAAGAGAGCGGGCTTCCTCATTCACGCTTTCGTTCAATTCTGTGTTCTGAAGCCGGGCATTTTCATGAGACAATCCGTGCAATTTTGTCATTCCCCATGACCTTTTGCCTGACTGCCAGCGGAGCCTGCCATTGCGGGAGTAGAGATGCGTGAGTCAAGATTTCACACAGGGGACTCGGTCCGTGCGGACTAGTACGCTGTGGGCGCTTAAACCGACCATTCAGCCGCAACGACCGCTGTTTTACTGAACGGCAGGGCGCAAGCAGAGGGCGACGAGTGCCAACCCACCGCCCCGGCAAGCCCTTTTTCTTATTGACAATTAAAGTAGCACTTTGTTATATTTAACCGGTTCAATCGTAATTGAACTGTTGAAATATGCTAAAATCTTCTCGCTAAACACTGAAAATCCCCTGCGGTCAGTTGATTTCAGGAAGGGTCTCCGGATTGAAGGATGTGCGAAGTGCGTGGTAGCTATTGCGAACTTTCATATTTGGGAGCGCCGGACAGAGTCTTGGGCGGGATAAAGATTCAGGAGCACTGCGGGTTTTCGAATCCTGAGAAGGGTGTGGGAATGGCACAGGAGTTATTTGTTGACGACGATTTGAGCGGTGTCAATTTGGGGACCGCGCATTCGGGAGAGCTTTCGCCGTCCCGATCATCTCCCGCCAATCCCCGTGCCATCGCTGGAGCATGATGGACTGCGGCAGGCGGTCCTTTAGATTCATATTCTGGAACGAGTGAAACTTCGTTATTTGAAAGAATAGAATTAAACATGGATTTGAGAAATGGTTGAAAGACTTCAATACGGCGAACCGATTAAACATGCTGAAGCCCTTGCTTACAAGAATCCAGGACTACCGGTTGAAGAGCGGGTTGCCGACTTGCTCAGCCGGATGACGGTCCAGGAAAAAGTTGCACAGATGCTTTGTATATGGGGCGCCAAGAAGGAAGTACTGGACGAGCACGGGAAGATCGACCTGAGAAAACTCGCTGCCAACCTCAGTGAAGGCATCGGCCAAATGGGAAGGCTGAGCGATACGGCGGGAGGCCTGAGTCCCGTGGAAATGGCAGAACACGCGAATGTGCTCCAGAAGTTCTTTGTGGAAGAGACGAGACTCGGGATCCCCGCGATATTCCACGAGGAGTGCCTTCACGGCCTTGCGGGAAAGGATGCGACGAGTTATCCGCAGCCGATAGGACTTGCGTCCACATTCAACCCGGATCTTATAGAGGAGATATACACCGCTATTGCGCAGGACGCGCGTGCCCGTGGAGCTCATCAGGCGCTCACCCCGGTGCTTGATGTTGCCCGCGACCCGCGTTGGGGAAGAGTGGAGGAGACTTTCGGAGAGGACCCGTACCTTATATCACGATTGGGTATCGCGGCAGTGAGAGGATTTCAGGGCGACGGCAGCTTCAAAGATAAGAAAAGAGTCATAGCAACATTGAAACACTTCGCCGCGCACGGTCAGCCGGAGTCTGGTTCGAATTGCGCCCCGGTCAACGTATCGGAGAGGCTGCTTCGCGACGTCTTTCTCTACCCCTTCAAGGAAGTACTCAGTAAAGCCAAAGCGATCAGCGTTATGGCATCTTACAACGAAATAGACGGTGTCCCGTCTCACGCGAACAGCTGGTTATTGCGCGATGTCCTACGTGATGAGTGGGGATTCAGGGGTTATGTTGTTTCCGATTACTACGCGATAACCGAGTTGAACGAGAAGATTGAAACACAGAGCCACGCGGTCGCAAAAGACAAGAGCGAGGCTGCGCTTCTGGCGGTGAAGGCTGGAGTGAACATAGAGCTCCCCGACAAGGACTGTTATCCGAACATTACGCAGCTCCTGGCGGATGGGAAACTCAAAGAGGCCGAGCTGGATGAGCTTGTTGGCCCGCTCTTGGAATACAAGTTCCGTCTGGGGCTGTTCGATGATCCATACGTCGACGCGAAGGAAATACAGAACGAGGCAAAACTGGAGAATGACAGGAGAATTGCCTTGAAGGCCGCGAGGGAAACGATCACGCTTCTTAAGAACGACGGTGGGCTTCTCCCCATTGACGCTGGAAAAGTAAGAACTATCGCCGTGATCGGGCCCAACGGCAACCGAGTGGTTCTCGGAGGGTATAGCGGCGTCCCCAAGTATTACACTACCGTTCTCCAGGGGGTCGAATCAAGGGCCGGTAAGGGAGTGAAGGTGCTGTTCAGCGAAGGCTGCAAAATCACCGTGGGGGGAAGCTGGAACCAAGACCTTGTCATACTCCCCGATAGGGACGAAAACCGCAGGATGATTGCCGACGCGGTGGAGACCGCGAAGAAAGCCGATATTGTAATCTTCGCGCTCGGGGACAACGAGCAAACTTCCAGGGAAGCCTGGAGCAAGACTCACCTCGGCGACAGGGCGGACCTGGACCTCGTCGGAATGCAGAATGAGCTGGTTGAGGCCGTCATTGCAACAGGGAAACCCGCAGTGGCACTGATATTCAACGGGCGACCGACTTCGATGAATTATGTAAACGCCCACGTCCCGGCCATACTCGAATGCTGGTATCTCGGGCAGGAAACTGGGGTCGCGGTCGCCGAAGTCCTGTTCGGTGACTATAATCCCGGCGGAAAGCTCCCGATCTCCATTCCAAGATCGGCAGGTCACATACCGACCTACTACAACCATAAACCCTCGGCGCGGAGAGGCTACCTGTTCGATGATATCTCGCCGCTGTATCCGTTCGGCTACGGGCTTAGCTACACCTCGTTTAGAATTGCAAACGTGAAGCTTGACAACTCTACAATAAGATCTGGAGAGACGACGAAGGTTCACGTCGACATAACAAACACCGGCAGGATGGCAGGAGAGGAAGTCGTTCAGATGTATGTTCGCGATCTCGTGAGCTCCGTGACCAGACCCGTGAAAGAACTGAAAGGATTCAGCAAGTTACGGCTCGAGCCGGGAGAGACCAGAACAGTAACCATGACTATATCGCCAGAACTTCTATCATTCACGAACCTGGACATGGTGTACACGGTCGAGCCGGGAGATTTCGAAATAATGATTGGCAATTCTTCGCGGGATGAGAATCTGCAGAGACTCATCCTGCACGTGGTTTGAGACGAGCTGTTAAACAAAGTTAGGGCAAAGTCGTGCGGACAATTACGGGCAAATTGTCTTTCAAGGAAAAGGTTGGGTTCAGTCTCGGCGATACCGCTTCGAACCTGTTTTTCCAGACCTTCATGCTTTTTCTCCTTTATTTCTACACCGATGTATTCGGTCTTCCGGCGGCGGCGGTCGGAACTATGTTTCTGGTTACCCGCATTTGGGACGCGTTCTTCGATCCTATCGTGGGAACGCTCGCGGACCGTACTCAAACCCGGTGGGGAAAATTCCGCCCGTTCCTTCTCTGGTTCGCGCTTCCGTTTGGCATAATCGGCGTTTTGACCTTCACAACTCCGGGCTTCAGCTCTTCCGGGAAACTGGTTTACGCCTACGTCACCTATTCGCTGATGATGATGCTCTACTCCGCGATCAATGTCCCTTACGCTGCATTAATGGGGGTCATCACACCGAATTCCGAACAGCGGACGATTTTGTCGTCATATCGTTTCGTTGCGGCCTTCGCCGGCGGATTGATAGTTCAGGCCGTGACAATGTCGCTCGTCAACTATTTCGGAAAAGGAAACGAAGCTGCCGGCTGGCAGTGGGCGATGGGCTGCCTTTCCGGACTGGCCTTCATCCTGTTCATGATAACATTCATGACGACGGAAGAACGAGTATTCCCGCCGAAGGAGCAGAAGACGAATTTCAGGCGCGACCTTGGCGACCTTGTCGCCAACAAACCGTGGCTCCTCATCGCCGGCGCGACAGTCTTCCAGCTGATGTATATAGTCATGCGCAACTCCTCCATTATGTACTATTTCAAGTACTACGTGGGGGATCAGCATCTCAATTTGTTCGGAAACGTGATCAACCTCTCGTTTGAGGAATTCGCGACGTCTTTCATGTTCACCGGCACATTAGCCACGATTCTCGGGGCGATACTCACGAGGTACTTTTCCCGGTTGCTCGACAAAAAGAACACGTATCTCTGGTTCCTGATTACGAGCGCGGTACTTAATGTGCCCTTCTACTTCATGCACCCTCAGAACGTAATTCTCATTTACCTCCTCAATCTTGCAGTGTCGTTCTTCTTCGGCCCCGTATCGGTACTGCAGTGGGCGATGTACACGGACGCAGCGGATTACTCTGAATGGAAGAGGGGGAGACGGGCCACCGGGCTTGTCATGGCCGCATCGCTCTTCTCTTTGAAGCTTGGACTCACGCTAGGGGGTGCGGTGGTGGGATGGATACTTGCGTATCACGGCTTCATTGCGAACCGCCCGCAGACGCCGGAATCCGTTAACGGAATCATTCTTCTGCTCAGCGTGTATCCGGCGATTCTCGCAGTCCTCGGAGGGATGCTGATGATGTTCTACCCGCTTACGAACAAAGTGATGGTGAAAATAGAGGAAGACCTCACGTCGCGCCGTGGCACCGCCGACAGCGTCTCGCCCGGAGTACAGGAGGTCGTCTGAAATCATGAATTCAAAGAATTTGGACTTCTCCTTAAGGTCCATCCCGCCCGCGCCCGTCTCGGCAGGGCGGGATAGGTTTCTAATCCGAGATGAACCCTGCCGCAGGCTGAATCAGCCGGAAGGAGGGGATGCCGGCGGGTGATCTTTTAGGCTGGCATTCCAGCGCAGGCCCGGATGTCGGTAACCGCGATGGCCACGTGTTTGTCGACAATCTTATCGCGGGAGATGCGAATTTCGCAAAACCTCTCCTGTTCATCTGGCTGCCCCATTCGCTTTGAGTTCAACTCACGAAGCCGGAGCTCAGGGAATGAATCATGACGTTTACGTTCGTGGCATGGAAAAGACTACTAGCCTTTGATTCTGTGGTACCCGGTACCGGGCAAGAATTGTCAGACGGGATTCGATTCTTTGGGGCGTGTGTGAGAGCTCTACCCGAAATTTGGGGCGACACCCGCTGCTACGCTAAATAAAACGGTCCTTTCTTTGTGAACGTGGAGTTGGGTAGCTACCAATTACTGTCGGACTTTCCGGGGTCGGTGAGTACCGGCCGATACCCCGACCCTATGCCTGTGGGATGTCTCCTGGCGAGCGATATCTGAGGGTGAGTTCATTGAGCGGGAGTTGTTATATTCCATATACAAAAACAGTTTGCTGAATGGAAGAACTGGTTCGAAGAATCGGCGATTGTATAGAACGCGGAAAGGTCAACAAGTCGTCGCCATATCCGAAGGAAATGCAGGGAGAAAATGGCGCTGACGAGCTTGCCCGACAGGCGCTCAACTCAGGTGTCGGGCCGGAAGAAATCCTTCAGGCGTGCAACGACGGCATGAGGCGTATCGGCGACAGGTTCAGTCGT
>JAJYGB010000173.1 GCA_021785235.1 Bacteroidota bacterium | reverse complement strand
CCGGAAGGTTTTTCGCGCTCACAGCTTCGGCCAGCAGCGGCTGCACCGGCAACAGGCCAGTCAGTATCAGCAGCAGGCTCGCAAGCAGTCGGCGCACAGTTCAGCATAGCACCGCGTGCCCGGCGCCCCTCCGCCGCTGGCTGCGGTATAACGATGGCATGTCGTCGTTCCCGCGGACCGATGGATTGGAAGATCTGGCGCTGACACCGCAGGAACTGCTCGAGCAGATAGTCGGCTACGGGCTCCATCAGGGCATTATGGCAATCGGAAAAGTCCCGGCAGAGATCGATCTCTTTCAGACTCTTGAGAAGGTGGAGAAGCCGCGCCTCCTTGTCGCGGTCGACGGGATAGCCAACTCCGAAAACATGGGAGTGCTTGTCCGGAACTGCGCGGCCTTCGGAGCTCAGGCTCTGATTGTCGGAGAGACTTCCTGCGATCCGTACCTGAGGCGCTCGGTCAGGAATTCCATGGGCACAGTCTTTCAACTGAGGATTTCCGGTACGGAGAGTCTGCAATCGACTCTCAAGAGACTGCATGACCAATTTTCGATTGAGATTGTCGCCGCCCACCCGCGCAATGACTCGATCAACCTCAACGAAATCGATCTCACGAAAGATGTGTGCATTGTGTTCGGGAGTGAAGGTGAGGGAATCTCAAGGGCTGTCCTGAACGAGTGTGCGATTAACGCCAGGATCCCGATGCACAACGACGTCGACTCGATAAATGTCGCGGCTTCTGTCGGTGTTGTCCTGTACGAAGCCACAAGACAGAGGAATGATAAACGCGCGAGCAAACCCGGGAACGCCGGCTGACGGAATTCCTTCGGGCAGATTCGACGCTCGCTCAAATCCGGATTCTTTGAGGCGCTCTGCCTCCTTTCAAACGACGAACGCGACGAAATCCCTCCCTTTTGAGGGATTGTCACGGCATATTCCTTGTCTGATAATCAGTTGAGATCAAGACTTGAGACATCCGCGCAACTGATTTAGGCGGAGACAACCACAAACTTGTTCGCGAGGAGAAGAAAATGTGTCTGGGCGTTCCTGGTAAGGTGACAAGGATAGAAAAGAATTCCATCGGAATGACGATGGGAAAAGTGGATTTCGCCGGAATCGGGAAAGACGTCTGCCTCGCATACGTTCCCGAAGTGAAAGTGGGGGACTACGTCATCGTACATGTCGGTTTTGCTATAAGCATTGTGGACGAGAAAGAGGCCCAGCTTGTTTTTGATTACCTTCGGCAAGCCGGCGATCTGGGTGAATTGAGCGGAGGGAGTGAGAACCAGTAATGGCAGGACGTCGATGCACGAATTGTCCATAGCCCAAAACATCGTTCAGATAGTCGGAGACAGCCTCTCTGCCAACGGTGGAGGGAGATTGAAGAGTGTGAAAGTTAGAATTGGCGAGCTTGCGGGAGTCATCCCAAACTCGCTCGAGTTCTGCTTCACTTCAATCACCAGAGGAACGACGATGGAGGATGCGAAACTAGAGATAGAACGCACAGGTATCGTCGGGCGCTGCACCGACTGCGGTACGGACTCCGCAGTTGAAGGACTGGTGTTCAGGTGTCCGCTTTGCGGAAGTGTCGAAATCAAGTTGATTTCCGGAAATGAATTACAGGTCGTGGAAATAGAGGTCGAGGATGAGGATGCAAATTCCGAACGTCACAGTTCAAACGGTTCTCAAGGGCCAGCCAAATGATCCTGAAGTTGTCTTCGAAAAGCGACTCCGACTCTTCGGCTGTCTTTTTGTAATTTGAAATTTTGTCTTTGTCCCGTCAAGATATTTGTATGTCGGGATGTCGTTGCCCGCTTAGCGGCATGCCGCATCATATAAGATGTTATGATGTCGGAGCGGCAAAAGCGGCATTTGGAATTTGGAAGTTGGAATTTGGAGCTTGTTTTGTTGCAGGGATCGCAGATTAGCGAAAGGAAAGTTGAAATGGCTGTGGTAACGATCGAACGAAAAGTCCTCCAAAAGAACGACGAGCTGGCTCGGCAGAATCGTGAACTGTTTGCCAGGAATGGAGTATTTGTGATCAACCTGGTCAGCTCACCCGGTTCGGGGAAGACAAGCCTTCTTGAAAGAACCTTCCAGCATTTGAACGGTAAGATAAAGGTTGCGGTGATAGAAGGAGATGTTCAGACCGACCTCGACGCGCAGAGGGTCGCGAAGTTCGGAGTGCCCGTCGTCCAGATCGTAACGAACGGCGGCTGCCATCTTGAAGCGAAGCTCGTCCAGGACGCACTTGGCAGCATCGATCTGAACGGAGTGGATCTGCTGGTGATAGAGAACGTAGGTAATCTCGTTTGCCCAGCGGGCTACGACCTGGGAGAGGCCATGAAGGTCGTCATTGCCAGCACAACGGAAGGCGACGATAAGCCATTGAAATACCCGGCGATGTTCCGGAATGCTTCCGTGCTGATTATAAACAAGATAGACCTGATCCCATATGTAAACTGCAGCCTCTCGGAACTGAAGAAGAACGCTCTTCAGATCAATCCCAAGCTGACGGTATTCGAAACGTCTTGTACCACTAACGCGGGCATACCCGAATGGTCCAAATGGTTGCTCGAGAAATCCAGGAAACCTTGATCAGCCGACTTCAGATCTCCCTGCACGGTGCCGTCCAAGGGGTCGGATTCAGGCCGTTTGTATACAGGCTCGGAACCGAAATGGGCCTCAACGGCTGGGTGCTCAACTCATCGCAGGGTGTCTTCATAGAAGTCGAGGGAGACAGAGTATCGCTCGACCGATTCCTTGTCCGTCTCGGCGAAGAAAAGCCACCGCGGGCATACATCCAGGGAATGGAGACTTCATTCCTCGATCCAGTCGGATACGCGACCTTCGAAATAAAACAGAGCGATCCGGGAGGAGCAAAGAGTGCCCTCGTGCTTCCTGATATTGCCACCTGTCCCGATTGCGCCGCTGAGATTTTCGATCCGGCAAACAGGAGATACCTCTACCCATTCACTAATTGCACGAACTGCGGTCCGCGTTTCAGCATAATTAAATCGCTGCCGTACGACAGGCCGAATACGACGATGGGCAAATTTGAGATGTGCGAGGAGTGTAAGGCAGAGTACGACGATCCTTCGAACCGGAGGTTCCACGCCCAACCGAACGCTTGTCCGAAGTGCGGCCCCCACCTTGAGCTGTGGGACAGCACCGGAAAGATCCTTTCCACACACAACTCCGCGTTTCTCCAGGCTGCGGAATCAATCCGCGCCGGTAAGATTATTGCCCTGAAGGGAATCGGCGGGTTCCAACTCCTCGTCGACGCCCGGAACGACGAAGCCGTGCAACGCCTTCGCGCGCGGAAGCACCGAGAAGAGAAACCGTTTGCACTGATGTATCCGTCGCTGGAGCAGATTAAATATTCCTGTGAAATTTCTCATCTTGAAGAAAGGCTCCTCTTGTCTCCGGAAGCGCCCATTGTGCTATTGAGAAAGAAGAAGTCAGAAACAAGAAGCAAGAATGGGAACGTGCTGGATGTTGCCGGATCTGTTGCGCCCGGCAATCCGTATCTCGGGATAATGATCCCGTATACACCGCTACATCATCTGCTGATGCGTGACCTCGGGTTTCCGGTTGTTGCCACGAGCGGCAACCTTTCCGATGAACCGATCTGTATAGATGAAGATGAAGCATTGGACAGGCTCGGTAATATTGCCGATCTTTTCCTTGTGCATGACCGGCCGATCGAGAGGCAGGTTGACGATTCAGTCGTTCGTGTCATGATGGAGAGGATGCAGATTGTCCGCCGGGCAAGGGGATATGCGCCCTTTCCGATTGAACTCGACGAGGCGTGTGAAGTGCCTATACTTGCGGTGGGCGGCCATCTGAAGAATACCATTGCCGTCAATACGGGAAAGAACGTTTTCATCAGCCAGCATATTGGTGACCTTTCGACGGAGGAAGCCTACCTTGCCTTTCAGAAAGTGACCTCGGATTTTCAAAGGCTGTACGAAGTGTCTCCGGAGATAATTGCCCACGATATCCACCCCGATTACTTGTCGACGGAATTCGCATTGAAAGGCGCATGTGACAAGCTGGGAATTCAGCACCATTTCGCACACGTAGCAGCCTGCATGGCCGAGAACGGGCTAAATGGTGAAGTGCTTGGTGTTTCCTGGGACGGCACCGGCTACGGTGAAGATGGAATGGTGTGGGGAAGCGAGTTTCTTCTGACGGACGGGAGTTCGTACACGCGAGCCGCGACATTCCGCCCCTTCAAGTTGCCCGGGGGAACCGCTTCCGTAAAGGAGCCCAGGCGCACAGCGCTCGGCGTGCTTTACGAAGTGTTCGGTCATCATACCTTCGACATGGAGGAGATCCCGTCCGTGCTTGCGTTCGACTCGCAGTCTTTAAATCTCCTGAAGAAAATGCTGGAGTCAGGTTTGAACTCGCCCTGGACCACCAGCGCGGGAAGGCTGTTCGATGCCGTCTCATCGTTGGTCGGGATCCGGCAGATCGTCAACTTCGAGGGACAAGGCGCGATGGAGTTGGAGTTTGCTGCTGATGGAGTCTATAATGACGAGAATTATGCTTTTGAGATTTCCGGAGACCGGAGGCGGGAGACGGGTGACAGGAAGTATTACGAGCCCTCAGTTGTTGTGAATTGGGAACCAATGATGAAGTGTATTCTTGAAGATATTTCCGACAAGATTCCTGTCGGAGTGATCTCCGCGAAATTTCATAATACACTTGCGGGTATCATAGTTGACATCGCGAAACGAGTCGGCATGGAAAGGGTATTGCTCACCGGCGGCTGTTTTCAGAACAAGTATTTGACCGAAAGGGCAATTGAACGACTGACGAACGATGGCTTCAAAGCGTACTGGCATCAACTTGTTCCGCCGAACGACGGTGGGATATCGCTCGGTCAAATGTCTGTGGCGTTAAAAAGGAATCAGAAACAAGAAATTAACCCCGCCCTGGTGGGATTCCGATATATAAATAGTTTTGACGGAACAGGAAATCATAAATGAGAAAGCGAGAGCTGTCAGCTTAGAGCTTATAACTGAACGCTATGAAATTTATAGACGAATACAGGGATGCCGAGGCCGCAAAGAAGTACGCGGAGATGATACGCGGGATAACCACGCGCGGGTGGACGATGATGGAGATTTGCGGTGGCCAAACACACACGATAGTGAAGTTCGGCATAGACCATCTTCTTCCCGGTGAGATTACACTGGTTCATGGGCCGGGCTGCCCCGTGTGTGTGACCCCGCTTGAGATCATCGACAAGGCCATTCTCATATCGGGACACAGCGACGTTATCTTCACGTCGTTCGGAGACATGTTGCGTGTGCCCGGCTCAGAAAAGGACCTGCTCACCGTCAAGTCGGAAGGAGGCGATGTGCGAATAGTATATTCGCCTCTGGACGCCCTGAAGATCGCGCAGCGGAATCCCACGAAGAAAGTTGTCTTCTTCGCGGTCGGTTTCGAAACCACTGCCCCCGCAAACGCGACGGCTGTCTGGCAGGCGCGAGAATTGGGAGTGAAGAACTTCTCTGTCCTGACCTCTCATGTCCTCGTCCCTCCAGCGATGGAGGCTATCCTCGGATCCCCATCGCACCTGGTGCAGGCTTTTCTTGCCGCCGGCCATGTTTGCACTGTCATGGGGTATGAGGATTATTTCCCGATTGCGAAAAAATATAGGGCACCGATCGTCATCACCGGGTTCGAGCCGGTCGACATACTTCAGGGGATTTACATGGCGGTGAAGCAGCTGGAAGAGGGGAGGGTCGTTGTGGAGAATCAATACTCACGCGCCGTTCGCAGGGAAGGCAACGTTCCCGCGAAGAAGCTGCTGTCTGAGGTTTTCGAGGTGATCGACAGGAAGTGGCGCGGCATTGGTATGATTCCCCGTAGCGGTTGGGGGCTCAGGCCTGAGTTTGCCGAACATGATGCTGAGAAGGTCTTTGACGTCGGTGGGATTGAGACAGAGGAATCTCCGGTGTGCATAGCCGGACAGATCATGCAGGGCCTCAAGAAGCCGCATGAATGTCCCGCGTTTGGAAAAGAATGCAAGCCCGAGCATCCTCAAGGCGCGCCGATGGTATCGTCAGAGGGAGCATGCGCCGCGTATTTCCACTATGGTAGATTCAGCTAAATTGGTCAGTTGGGATTTATGTTAATAGTCAGAAATTCAAACCTCCAAAAGCAAAGCTCCAAACAAGCTCCAATTAATAAGAAGTTGAACGGGAAGGCGCTAGACCTTTCTTTGGGTTTGTTGGTTGTAATTTGATTCTTGTTTGGAACTTGGAATTTGGCAGTTGGAGCTTTCTTAAATTTGTCTGTGCCGCGAGTGCGAAGAGAGGAATTTTCTTATGTCAGATGAACGTGAAACCATTGAGGTAGACAAGGGCTTTGCCTGTCCCATCCCAAAGTCGGACTACACGAACATCCTCCTGGCCCACGGGAGCGGCGGGAAACTGACTCACCAGCTCATCGAGAGGATGTTCCTCCCGCAATTCAAGAACGAGCTGCTTGAGCAGCTGCACGATGGGGCCGTGTTCAACGTCGGCGGAAACAGGTTTGCCTTCTCGACCGACTCTTACGTAGTCGATCCGATTTTCTTCCCCGGCGGAGATATCGGCGAACTGGCAGTAAACGGAACGGTGAACGACCTCGCGATGTGCGGAGCTCGGCCTCTTTACCTATCAGCAGCTTTCATCATTGAAGAAGGCCTCCCAATAGACGACCTATGGAAGATCGTCCTCTCGATGCGGGAGGCGGCAAAGAGGGCTGGAGTCCTGCTCGTCACGGGAGACACGAAGGTCGTGGATCGGGGGAAAGGCGACAAGATATTCATAAATACTTCCGGGATAGGCACGGTCAATGACGGAGTAGACATTAGCCCGAAGAAAGCCAGAGTAGGGGATAAGGTTATAGTCAACGGTGACATAGCGCTGCACGGAATAGCGATAATGTCCGTCCGCGAAGGGCTGGAATTCGAGACCGAGATCAGGAGCGACTCGGCTCCTCTGAACGGGCTCGTGGCAGAAATGCTGAAGACGAGCGGTAACATACATGTCTTGCGCGATCCGACCCGCGGCGGAGTCGCAACGACACTTAACGAGATCGCGGAACAGTCCGGCCTCGGCATCGATGTGGATGAGGAGGCTATTCCCGTGCCCGACGAGGTGAAGGGGGCCTGTGAAATCCTGGGTCTCGACCCGCTTTATATCGCCAACGAGGGTAAGCTTCTTGCCTTTGTCTCGGCGGAGGATGCCGACAGCGTTCTGGAAACCATGCGAAAGCATCCGCTGGGCAATAATGCGGTTGTCATCGGGGAAGTCGT